>DASRIN010000253.1:0-2606 GCA_035649975.1 Gemmatimonadales bacterium | reverse complement strand
GGGCTCACCAGGAGGAGGCCCTGGTGCGAGAGCGGGCCGATGGAGTCGCCCGGCAGTTCACCGCCTATGTCGCCAGCTTCCGGACCCTGCTGGAGCGGCACCTCGGCGAAGTGGACGGCCTCCAGCGCCGGGTCCGGCCCGAGGTGTCTCCCTCCAACGAGGAGACCCAACCGGTGCGGCCTCGATGACGGCACCCGCCGCGCTGTACGAGAGAGTCGAAACCGCCGCCGCCGAGGTACGCCGGGCCGCCCCGGTCAAACCCGAGGTGGGGATCATTCTGGGCACCGGACTGGGTGGTCTGGCCGATGAGATGACGGTCGAAGCCACTGTCCCCTACGAGCGGATTCCGGGATTTCCCCTGTCCACGGTCGAGAGTCACGCCGGACGCCTGTTGCTGGGGAAACTGGGCTCGCACCCGGTCGTCGCGATGCAGGGGCGCTTTCATCGCTACGAGGGATATCAGCTGGCCGATGTCGCCTTTCCAGTCAGAGTCCTGCGCGCGCTGGGGGCGCGGGTCCTCGTCGTGTCCAATGCCTGTGGAGGCATGAATCCGCTCTGGAATCCCGGCGATCTGGTCCTGCTCAGCGACCACATCAACCTGCTGGGGGATAACCCCCTGGTCGGCGCCAACGACGAGCGTCTGGGTCCCCGCTTTCCGGACATGTCGTCTCCCTATGATCCGGAGCTTCGGGCACTGGCCCGCGGGGTGGCGCTGGAGCAGGGGATTGTCCTGCGCGAAGGCGTGTACGTCGCCGTGCCGGGGCCCAGCCTGGAGACCCGGGCGGAATACCGGATGCTTCGGGCCATCGGAGCCGATGTTGTAGGCATGTCCACGGTCCCCGAGGTGATCGTGGGGAACCATGCCGGGCTCCGCACCGTCGGTATCTCTATCATCACCGATCAGTGTCTGCCTGATGCCCTGGAGCCGGTGGATATCGACCGCATTATCGCGACGGCACGGCGGGCGGAGCCTTCGTTGACTCGTCTGGTGTGCGGCATGGTGGAGCGCCTGCACTGATGGCCTTTCCTGCCTGGCCCGACCTCACGCCCCACGAGCTGGAGCAGCGGCAGCTGGCTCTCTGGAAAGAGGAGCAGCTGTTCCGCCGCACGGTGGAGGCCCGGAGGGAGGGACCTCCGTTCGTCTTCTATGAAGGGCCGCCCACGGCCAACGGGCGGCCGGGGATCCATCACGTGTTCTCCCGGACCATCAAGGACCTGGTCTGCCGCTTTCACGCGATGCAGGGTGAGTCAGTGACCCGGATTGCCGGTTGGGACACCCACGGGCTTCCGGTGGAGATCGAGGTTGAAAAGGAGCTCAAGCTCAGCGGCAAAAAAGACATCGAGCGCTTTGGGGTGGAGGAGTTCAACCGCCGGGCGCGGAAGAGCGTGTTCAAGTATCAGAAGGAATGGGAAGAGCTGTCCGACCGCATCGGGTACTGGCTGGACTACGAACATCCGTACATCACTTGCAGCAACGACTACATCGAGAGCGTGTGGTGGCTGCTCCAGCGGCTGCATCAGCGCAAGCTGCTGTACCCCGGTCATCGGGTGCTGCCGTATTGCCCCCGCTGCGGTACGGTGCTCTCCAGCCATGAGCTGGCGCAGGGATACGAGACCGTCACCACTAACTCGGTGTACGTCACCTTCCCGCTGGAGGCCGATCCCAGCCGCCAACTGTTGGTGTGGACCACGACCCCCTGGACCCTGCTCTCCAACGTGGCGGTCGCGGTGCATCCGGAGCTCGAGTACGGCGAGTACGCCGTGGGAGACCGGAGAATCGTCCTAGCAACTTCCCGGGCGTCGCTCCCGAGCAGCGCACAGAAAGGGGCGCCGAGTTTTGCCGAGCTGGGCCCGCTGCGCACTTTCAAGGGCAGCGAGCTGGTGGG
Organism: Gemmatimonadales bacterium; assembly: GCA_035649975.1. Taxonomy (GTDB): domain Bacteria; phylum Gemmatimonadota; class Gemmatimonadetes; order Gemmatimonadales; family GWC2-71-9; genus CAVVWJ01. The sequence continues at coordinate 720 of DASRIN010000253.1, read as the reverse complement.
ACAGCGCTACCGCCGGCCGCTGGAGGTCGTCCCGCTGACCGAGGAGCGAAAGTCCCGGCTGGTGATCGGCGCCAAGTTCGTCACCGCGGAAGACGGCTCCGGGTTGGTGCATCTGGCGCCCGCCTTCGGGGCCGACGATTTTCAGGCCGGCATCGATCATGGGCTGGGTCTGGTTCGCCCAGTCGCGCCGGACGGGACGTTCACCGGCACCAACTGGCCCGAGATCGAAGGACGTCTGGTCACGGCGCGGGAGACCAACGACCTGATCATCCAGCGGCTCAAGCAGGAGGGTCGCTGGCATTTGACCCAGCCGCACACCCATACCTATCCGCACTGCTGGCGCTGCTCCAGTCCGCTCATCTATTACGCGAGGGACTCCTGGTTCGTACGCACCTCGGCGGTGAAGGACCGGATGCTGGAGCTCAACCGGCAGGTAGATTGGCACCCTCCGGAGGTGGGGTCCGGACGCTTCGGAGAATGGCTGGAAAACAACGTCGACTGGGCTCTCTCCCGCGATCGTTACTGGGGCACTCCGCTGCCGGTCTGGGTTTGCGACCGGGATCCGGCGGATGTCGAGGTGATCGGAAGCTACGCCGAGCTGGCTAAGCGCTGGGGCCAGAGCCTGCCGGCCGACTTCGATCCCCACAAGCCGTTCATCGACCACTACACCTGGCCTTGCCGCTGCGGCGGCACCATGCGACGGACGCCGGAGGTTATCGA
>DASRIN010000252.1:0-4750 GCA_035649975.1 Gemmatimonadales bacterium | reverse complement strand
TTGGATTCGATGCCAAGACCGCCGAGGGTCTTGAGGGAGAGCATGACCGCAGCCCACCACCAGGAATTTTGACCACTACTTAACCGAATGTTGACGGACTACGGCTATCCTACCGTGCGATGAATTAGCACGCAAGAACGCTAAATCGCCTCGATTGGCACCAATTCACGAAGATTTCACGGACGATCTGCGGATCATCGGTCATGGGTCCCGCTTGTCGCCGTGCCACTCCCTTTGTGAACTGCCGGTGACTGGATTTGGCTGCCGCGGCGACCCGGAGCGCAGCGTTTCAAGTGAGTCGAAGGCTGACTTTTAACGCTGCAACGAGCAGGAATTCACTGGCGTTTCACGGTCAGACTGAAGGTTGTTAATGCACTCCCATCTTCTCGGCGCAGCGTGCAGGCCAACGGCTTCGTGGGGTCGGGCTTGCCGATTTGGACTGAGAGTCTGGGGTGCTTCGCAGAGAACTACCTGTTCGATAATGGCACCCCGGCCGCGAGGCCGGTTCGCAAAGCATGGGGTCTCGTCGAGGGAGACGGCCTGGCTGCCGAAACAGACGCCGCCGGCGCGATCGTCGGCATGCAACGCCCAACCCTCTGAGGATATGTCTATGCGATCCACCCGAGTCATTCCGATCGCCGTGCTGGTACTTGCGGCGGCCTGTAGCGACACCGCCACGAGCCCGACTTCCGTAGGCGGACCACTGTTCGCCGTCACCGAGGGCACTTTCAACGACGCCGTTGCTGATGCATCCTCGACCGGGCTTCGTAGTGGGGGTAGTGTAGGGCACCTGCAGTCGGGCACGATCAACTGCATCGTCAATAGTGCCTTGGTTGTCACCTGCAGCGGGGCTGGGTCCTACCAACTAAATGGTGTCGGCAACAAGAATGCGACCGCGAGCCTGGTCGCCAACTGGTCGGCTCAGGTCGACTGCACGAACAACGGCGGGCAACTGGTCGAGGTGAAATCAACGGTACAGGGTGCCCCTGCGACCACTGGCAGCCTTTCGCCGGACAACGGTCATCTCACAGTGCCCCAGCTGTCAACGGGGGTCCCGCCAGAGGCTCAGCTCTTAGCAGCGGCGAGGTGTCCCAACAAGAACTGGACCAAATCTCTCGCAGATGGAGATCCCACGCTCGAGAGCTTCACCTACACGCTCAGGTTCCAGGGCTTCTCGGCGTCGAATCCCGCGATCCTTATCGCTGCGTCGTAAGATCCTGGGCTGCTAGACCGAAGGGCCGGACCCTCAAGGGTTCCGGCCCTTCAGTCTTGCGCAACCCCGCTCGCTCCCGGGCCACGTCAGTGGATCACTTGCAGTTCTTGCTCCTGGGCCTGTTGGGGACACAGGGCGCTGGCCCGCCGCCGCCGCTGGTCGGGGTGTTGGGGTCGCCGGTGAAGAGCAAGAAATTGGCAGCCCCCGCAGGCAGGCCGGTGACGACGTTCTGTGTAGCCCCTGCGAGGAGCGCGGCGCTGACTTCGGTCGGCGCGGCGCTTGGGTGGCTCTCCAGATAGAGCGCTACGGCCCCCGTCACGTGCGGGGTCGCCATGCTGGTGCCCGACAGATACACCGCCTCCGTGTCCGAGCTGTTCCAGTCCGACAGGATCCAACTCCCCGGCGCGAAGACGTCCACGCATGGACCAATATTGGAGTATGAGGCCACGGCGTCGAGCTTCGTGGTCGCGCCGACGGTGAGGGCGGTGGGTTCGCTGGCGGGCGAGAACGTGCAGGCGTTGGACGAGGAATTGCCCGCCGCGATGCTGTAGGTGATGCCCGACGCGACCGAACTTGCCACCGCGTCATTGACCGCCTGGTTATACTCGCCGCCGATCGACATGTTGGCCACGGCCGGCTTCACGGCATTGGCGGTCACCCAGTCGATGCCCGCGATAACTCCGCTCCACCGCCCGCTGCCGGCGCAGTCCAGTACCTTGACGGCATGAAGTGTCACGCCCTTCGCGACGCCATAGATCGTGCCGCCGACGGTCCCGGCTACGTGGGTGCCATGCCCGTTGCAGTCGGTTTCGGGGTCTCTCCTGATGGCATTGAAGTCCCACACCGCCCGGCCGCCGAAGTCCTGATGCGTGGTTCGGATGCCAGTGTCGATGATATATACCGACACGCCGGCGCCGCTGGTTCCCCAGCTGTAACTGGCGCTCAGCGGGAGGGTTCGCTGATCCAGCCGGTCGAGGCCCCAGGAGGGCGGCGCCGGCTGCGTCCCCCCGAAGAGCTCGACCACCTGATCCGCCTCGACGTAGGCCACGTTGGGGTTCCGCCGAATCGCCTCCAGCGCCTGCGGCGGCAGAGCCGCAGCGAAGCCCTTCAGCGCAGAGCTGTAGGTGAACCGAAGCGTCCCACCGTGTTGAGCGGCCATCGCTCGGGCCTCACGGGCCGGATCCGGCAGACTGCGCTTGAAGACCACGATGTATTCGCCTGGTATGGTTTGACCCGAGCGGAGCTGTGGCGACGAGACCTCTGATAGTTCCGAGGGCCCGGAGGGACCTTCATCGGGCCGGCACCCGGGTACCAGCATTGCGCCCAAGATTGCGGCGAGTACAAAGCCGAGACTCCGTGGGGTGGACAGCATAAACCCCTCCTTCGGTTCGTTCGGCGGCTCGACTGGCGTGGCCCTGCGCACCATTGCGCAGCGGGCGGTAGCCTCGGGGCTTTGCGTCCCCGCCTTTCGGCGGGTTTGCCTTTGTCGCGACCCCGTCAGAGGGGTGCGATCCTGCCGGTCAGTTGTGGTTCAGCGGAGCGCAGATGGAGTTCTGCGCCGTACCTATGGAAGTATGGGTCGAGTTGGAAGTATCGGTCGGCTTAGTTCGAAGATCGACTATTGGTACACTGGGAGTCAAGACTCCGGATGTACCATCAGGAGTGCAACAGATTGCAGCGCCTTACGGACCCACCGCCGTATCAACGGAGGGCTCTCTGTTTTCGACGGGCAGACCGGCCGCCTGCCAGGCGGCCCAGCCTCCTACCAGGGCCCGCGCCTTCGGCCATCCTGCTGCTCGAAGCTCGAGCGCCACCCGGGCGCTTGTGGCTTCGTCCTTTCACGCACAATAGAGCACCACCGTGGCGTGATGTTCGAGCCCCAGTTCCCGGGCTCGGCGCACCGCGTCGTCCGGCGGGAGCCGGATCGCACCTCGGGCACGGAGGTTGTCCTGGGCGTGGCTCCGGTCGGTCCGCACATCGGCCAGGATCGCCGGATGCCCCGCCTCCTGCAGCCGGCGCAGTTCCTCGAGCGTGATGCGTTCCGGCACCGGGGCCCCGGAATCCGGCTTGGTGGTGACCGGCGCCGAGCTGACTGCCTGAGCCATGGCCACCGGGCCCTCGATGCGGCGGAGGAAGAGCGCGATCCCGAAGCCGTGAATGACCACCGAGAGCAGCACGACCAGGCAGGTGATCGCAAAGAGCCGCTCACTCCCGGCGATCCCCGCAAACACCGGCAGCAGCACCAGCAGCAATGAGCTCAGTCCCCGCGGCCCCGCCAACGCGAGAATCCACCGGTTCTGCCGCTCGATCCCGATCGAGGCGAGCGCTGGAAGGAGCACTACTGTCCGGGCCACAAGCGCTACCACCGCGAACAGCAGGGTGGGGGCGTCAGCCACGCTAAAGCCGGCGGTCCAGATCAGGCCGGCGCCGAACGCCACGAAAGTGAACAGCAGGAACATCTCCGCCGTCGCCTGGCCGTAGTCCAGGAAGCAGTCGCACAGCTCGACGTCCAGCTTGGCGATGACCACGCCCGCGGCGAAGGCGGCCAGGAAACCGCTCCCGTCGAAGGCTTCGGCGGCGGCAAAGGCGGTGAACGCTACTCCCAGGGCATAGAGCGACTCGTAGTCCCGTCGGACGCTCACCTGCTTGCGGACCCGTTCCAGCAGGGTGATGGCGACGAAGCCCACCAAGGCGCCGAGTACCGGCCCTCCGACAAACAAGCCCACCGTGTGGCGACCCAGCTCCGCCGCGTTATCACTGGCCGGGCTCAGCGCCAGGATACTGAGCACGATGATCGGGAGCAGTACCACGTCGTTGATGCCGCCCTCCAGCCGGAGCGCCTCCCGCACCCGTGGCGGAAGGCTGGAGCGCCGGGTCAGGGTCCGGAGCATCACCGGATCGGTGGAGGCGAGCGCCGCGCCCAGCATCAACGAGGGGAGGGGAGCCAGGTCCAGCAGCAGCCAGGCGGCGAGGGCGGTGATCCCGGCCGGGATCAGCGTCGCCGGCCCCAGGATCATGAGCAGGAGCCGCCGGGGCCGGCGGATCTCGCTGAAGTCCATCGCGATGGCGTCGGTGAAGAGCACCAGCACCAGGCCCAGCGTGGCGATCCACTCCAGGGTGGGCGACTCCAGCCCCAGCTGTACCAGGTTGAGTCCCGAGGGACCGAGCAAGGCGCCGAGGAGGAGGAAAATGGCGACCGGGGGGATCCCGGTGCGCTCGACCCACCCCGACAGGAGCGACGAGACCAGGATCACGATGCCGATCAGCGCGAGTGCCGCGGGCAGGGAATCAGCCGACATGGCGGGAAGTATGGAGAAGCTCGGAGCTGAGAGCTAGAAGCGGGTTGTCATCTAAGCGAAGCGAAGGATCGCTACGTTTGCAGGGATTCTTCGCTGCGCTCAGAATAAACTGTGGCTCGCGGGACTCAGCGGCGGGGCCAGGCGTACCCGATCCCGCCTCCCAAGAGCAGCTTCCACCGGCTGGCGACGACGTCCTCAGTCAGCGCGTAGCCCGGGCCACCCATCAGATTCAGGGTGA
>DASRIN010000251.1:0-3711 GCA_035649975.1 Gemmatimonadales bacterium | reverse complement strand
CCGAGTGGCAGCGCGACTACCGCCGGCAGCATCGCGACTACGCCGAGGACCCCTAGACCCTCGCCGCGCCGCTGCACAGGTATGGCGGTGGCGGCGATCGCTCCGACCGTGACGACGACGATCGCGAATCCGATGCCCCGTACCACCGACACGAGCATGAATGCCGACAGCGAGCCGGCCGCCGGCAGGACGAGGGCGGGTACGCCGAGCAGCACCAGCCCGCCTATCAGCAGCCGCCGATACCCGAGCCGCGCCGCCAGCGCTGGAGTCGTCATTTCCGTCGCGACCGCGGTGAACATCAACACCCCTGTGGAGAGGCCCGCTCCGGCGGTCCCGATGCCGCGGTCGGCGGCGTACAGCGGAACTACCGAGAGCAGCAGGTAGAAACTGATCATCGCGGCGAAGTCGGCGGTGAACAGCCGAACCACCGGGCCGGTGAGCAGCCGCGGCCGAGGCGGTGGTGCCACGGGCGCAATCCGGTGAGGAGGAGTGGTGAAGGAAGCGGGTAGAGGGTCGGTCACGGTGCTCATGAGTTCAGCGTCCCGGCTAGGAGTGGTCTCCGGTAAGGTCCAGTTCTATGGCCATTCAGTGGACCGGTTCGAGCCCGGATGTGCTGATACCGCTAGACCGAAGCTCGGGTGAGGCCCTGCGCACCCAGCTGGAGCGTGGGCTGCGCGACGCGATTCGCTCGGGCCGGCTGCGGGCGGACGAGAGGCTGCCGTCCACCCGAGAGCTCGCGCGAGGGCTGGGCATCTCTCGTGGCATGGTGGTCGACTGCTTCGACCAGCTGCAGGCGGAGGGCTATCTCGTCGCCCGGGGTGGGTCGGCCACGCGGGTCAGCCCATCCGCGCAACGCCCGCGCCGCGAGGCTCCAACACCCGCCATGGCACCGATCTCCTTCCCTGCATCGCAGCCGATGCCACGGCTGATAGCTGACTTCCTCCCAGCTGTGCCAGACCTGGCGTCGTTCCCGCGTACGGACTGGGCAAGGGCGACCGCTGAGATCTGCCGGGACGCCCCGACCGCGGCGTTCGACTACGGAGACTCGCGCGGAAGCCAACGACTACGGGAGGTCTTGGCGAGCTATCTGAGCCGAGTACGTGGGGCTGCGGCTGACTCTGAACACGTCGTGGTGTGCACGGGTTTTGCCCAGGGCCTCAACCTTGCGTTGGTGTGCCTGGCGGCTCTCGGCGTAGACCGCGTTGCCTTCGAAGATCCCGGTTACGACGAGACCGGGCAGATCGCCGCCGGCCTCGCGGGCGTTGAGCTTGTTCCGGTGCCCGTCGACGAGGAGGGGGTCCGGGTCGATGTGCTTTCAGCGGCGCGGGTCCGGGCGGTCGTGGTCAGCCCGGCGCATCAGTGGCCAACCGGCGTGGTGCTGTCGCCGCAGCGACGCCAGGCGCTGGCGAACTGGGCCGTGCACACCGGCGGCTGGATCATCGAGGACGACTACGACGCCGAGTTCCGTTACGACCGCGACCCAGTCGGGATGGTCCAAGGACTGATCCCCGAGCGGGTGATCAACATCGGCACGGTCAGTAAGTCGCTCGCTCCGACGCTCCGGCTCGGATGGCTGCTCTGCCCGCCAGGGCTCGTGGAGGAGATCGCCGAACTCAAGATCCGCGCGGATCGCGGCTCACCTGGCCTGCAGCAACTGGTGCTGGCGCGGTTGATCGAGTCCGGCCGGTTCGACCGGCACCTACGCCGGATGCGCAAGGTCTACGCCGGCAAGCGCGACGCACTGGTGGCGGCCCTGGACGAGCATGCCCCCGACGTACGCCTGAGCGGCCTCGCAGCCGGTTTCCACGCCGTCGCCCAGCTCGCACGGGGCGCTCGCGAAGCTGCCGTTGTCGAGGCTGCTCGGGCGCACGGAGTGGGGATCTACGGGATGAGCGCCAACCGCTCCACCAGATCGCCCGACCCTCCCCAGCTGGTGCTCGGATTTGGAAACCTGTCCGAGCGGGCGATCATCGATGGCGTCACACGCCTGGCTCCGCTGCTGCAAGCGGACCTGAAGGTGGGTTTCCGACCCGGGACGGGAGAAAGATCGCCGGCCGACGTGTGATCCACCAGATGTGATCCACGAGACCGTCATGCCAGCGAAACCTGTTTGAAACGCAGTCCTCCTACCGTCGGGACATCGCCGCCCGGGCAACGAGGAGGCTGACCTTGATCGAGTATGTGGATCCGTTCATTGGTAGCTCGGTAACAGATCTTCCTGTCCCACAGGGTCTGGCCGAAACCTGGTGGTGGCCCAAGCCACAGGTCGGCAACACCCATCCAGGTGCTACCTATCCCTTCGGCATGGTCTCGGTTTGCGCGTACTCCGGGGCCTATCCCACCGGCTACGGGCTCTACCAGCTGAGCACCGAAGGGAGGCCATCCCAGATCTACGACAGCCAGATCGCCTCGGGATTCACCCACTTTCAGCAGTCCGGGACCGGAGCGATTCGCAAGTACTACAACTACTTCCGAGTGACCCCTATGGAGGAGCCCCTCGACAATCTCGGCAGTACCTGGAAGCTGCTCGACGAGCGGGCCGAGCCGGGGTACTACACCACGAACCTGAGCTCGGGCATTGCTTGCGAGCTCACGGTCGGCCCCAAGAGCGCGGTGCACCGCTACACCTTCCCGGCGCACCGGGACGCACGATTGGTGATCGATTTCTCCATGGGCGGCCTCGCGATTCCATACGGCGCCACGGTTCCGCTCCGCGCGCACATCGAATCGCTCGCCCCGGGGATCGCCCAGGCCGAGATCGTGGTTGAGGGCGCGCCGCTGGCCGTGCACCTGGAGTGCGACGCGAGCGACTGGCGGCAACTGCTTTGGTACGACCGGCGCCTGATGCCCGGTGGCACCCGTTTGGACTTCGACCGGATTCGGCCGACCACGCTACGTCCGTTCGGCTTGATGTGGCGTGGCCCGGCTGAGCCCGGCCAGGTGCTCGAGCTGCGATTCGGGTTCTCGCTGCGCGGCGTAGCACAGGCTCAGCGCAACCTCCACGCAGACTGCGGATCGGGCACCGCAGCATTCGAGAGCCGCAAGGCAAAAACGGCCACTGTTTGGCGGCAGCACCTCAACAAGATCAAGATCGAAACCTCTTCCGGCTCGCGGCAAACGATCTTTGCCACTGCCCTCTATCACTCGTTGATCAAGCCGTGCTTCGCACCTGAGGAAAGCCCGACGTGGCCGACCGAGGGACCTTTCGTGTTCGACATCTGCACCATGTGGGACATCTACCGCACCCAATTGCCGCTGATCACCGCCTTGTACCCGGCCCGGGCAGTCGAACTGGCCAATGCGCTGCTCGCAATTTGCGAGGAGGAGGGCAATCTTCCGATCGGGTACCGGATGGCCAAGGGCGCAGATCGCTTCTCTCGCCAGGGCAGCGCGCTGGTTCACACCTTTTTTGCGGACCTTTGCCAGCTCGGAATGCCAGGCATCGACTGGGACTGGGCGCTGTGTCACCTGGATACCGACCTGCGGCGCGGCTACGGCGAGGATTACCTGGTCCGCGGGATTGCCGAGCCGATCACCCACACCCTCGACTTGGCGTTCGGCTACCACTGCACTGCCAAGGTGGCCCGCTACCTCGGGGACAACCAATTGGCGATGCAGTTCGAAGGCCTGGCAAACCGGTGGATCAACGCGTTCAATCGCGACGACGGTCTGCTCATCGACTCGACGTACTACGAGGGCGGCAAGTGGAAC
>DASRIN010000250.1:0-5399 GCA_035649975.1 Gemmatimonadales bacterium | reverse complement strand
CATGAACGAGATCGCCCAGAACAAGCAGATCATCCTTTTCATCGACGAGCTGCACACTCTGGTAGGTGCTGGGGCGGCGGAGGGCGCTATCGACGCGTCCAACATGCTGAAGCCCGCACTGGCCCGGGGCGAGTTGCAGTGCGTCGGCGCCTCGACCTTGAACGAGTACCGCAAGTACATCGAGAAGGATGGCGCACTCGAGCGCCGGTTCCAGACGGTGGTGGTGGAGCCTCCGACCGTGGGCGAGACGGTGGAGATTCTCAAGGGCTTGCGGAAGAAGTACGAGGACCACCACCGGATCAGCATTCCCGATGCAACCCTGAGCGCGGCGGCGGAGCTCTCGGAGCGCTATATCACCGACCGGTTCCTGCCGGACAAGGCCATCGACGTCATCGACGAAGCCGGCGCCCGCGCCCGGCTGGCGTCCCAGGTGCCCCCGGCCGAGGTAGCGGAGCTGAAGACGGCCCTCGAGAAGGTCAACGTGCAGAAGGAGGACGCTGTTCGCGATCAGAACTTCGAGCGGGCGGCCTCCCTGCGCGATCAGGAGCGGGACCTGCAGAACCAGATCCGGCTCAAGAACGAGGAGTGGGAGCGGGAGCGCCAGACCAAGCGTCCGGTGATCGATGAAGAGGCCATTGCCTTTATCGTGTCCCGCTGGACGGGAATACCAGTGACTCGGCTGCAGGAGGCGGAGACGGCGCGGCTGATGCGGATGGAGGACGAGCTGCACGGCTCGGTCGTGGGACAGGACGAGGCCATCAAGGCGGTATCGCGAGCCATCCGGCGGAGCCGGGCAGGGCTCAAGGATCCCAACCGGCCGATCGGCTCCTTCATCTTCTCCGGGCCGACCGGAGTAGGAAAGACGGAGCTGGCCCGGGCGCTGGCCAAGTTCCTGTTCGCCGACGCCTCCGCCCTGATCCGGGTGGACATGTCGGAGTATATGGAGAAGTTCTCCGTGTCTCGGCTGATCGGAGCCCCTCCCGGCTACGTGGGGTACGAGGACTCCGGTACCCTGACCAAGGCAGTGCGGCGGAAGCCCTACTCGGTGGTCCTGCTCGATGAAATCGAGAAGGCGCACCCCGACGTGTTCAACATCCTGCTGCAGGTGCTGGACGAGGGACATCTAACCGACAACTACGGCCGGGTCATCGACTTCAAGAACACGGTCGTGATTATGACCTCCAACGTGGGTGCCCGAGACCTCATGAAGGGTAAGGCGCTCGGGTTCCACGGCGGCGATGCCCGAGCCAGCTTTGAGAAGATGCAGGAGACGGTTAAGGACGAGATGAACAAGACCTTCAACCCGGAGTTCCTCAACCGGCTCGATGACGTGATCGTGTTCCATCCGCTGGACAAGGATCATATCGCGCAGATCGTGAGCATTCTCCTGCGCGAAGTCCAGCGCCGCCTGGGCGACGAAGTGAAGCTCACGCCCGCGGCGACCGAATTTCTGGTGGAGCACGGGTACGACCAGAACTACGGGGCCCGTCCGCTCAAGCGCTCGATCCAGCGCTACATCGAGGACCCGCTCAGCGAGAAGATTCTGATGGGCGAGTTCGGCCGTGGGGACGAGATCGAGGTCGATGTTGCTCCCGACGGGGAACGGCTGGTCTTCCGGGCGCTGACCGGAACCCAGGCCTGACACACGCACCGGGCTTCCTCTGGAAGCCCGGTGCGTTTACCCTCGCCCCTTGTCGATGCATCGAATTCTTCTGACCCTTGGCGCCGGTGCCCTTTTTGCGGGCACGCCGGTCCTCTCCGCGCAGGAAACCACCCCTCCGTCGGTTGATAGCATCGTAGTGCAGGGCAACCAGCGCCTCACTCCATCGCAAATCATCGGCAGCTCTGGGATCATCGTCCATCAACCCATCAATTACCGGGACATCCAGCGGGCGATCACGGCGCTGTTCCGCACCGGACAGTTTGACGACGTCCTGGTCGAGCAGCGGAACGTGGGGCAGCGGCTGGTGCTGGTCATCCGGGTGAAGGAGCGCCCCATCCTCGACAAGTGGGCGGTCCGCGGGGTTAGTCGCCTGAGTGAGGGCGAAGTGAAGGGGCGGGTTCATCTCACCGAAGGACGTCCCCTGGACCGCAATGCCGTGGAGCAGGCCAGGGCGGCCATCGACTCTCTGTACAAGACCCAGGGTTACTACGCCTCCAACGTACAGGTCCGGCAGCTCGCGCCGCAGCCGGGCCGGACCCGGGTCGTGTTCGACGTGGAGGAAGGTGAGCGAGTGGCCATCAGCCAGGTAGCCATCGATGGAAACAAGCACTTCTCCGATAAGTCCGTGGTGAACCACATGGGCACCCGGCCGGAGGGGTTCTGGTGGTTCCAGAAGGGCGAATACGACGAGCGCACGGTTGAACAGGATGTCCGCGAGCGGCTGCCCAGCTGGTACGCCGATCGGGGCTTCGTCGATTTCCAGGTGACGCACGACTCGCTGATCTCCGACTCGACCGGCGGCAAGGCGGTGTTGCGCCTCACGGTCGATGAAGGCCAGGTGTATCACGTCGGCACCTTCGACATCCAGGGCAACCGCCGGTTCTCGAGCGAGGAACTCCGGGCTCTCTATCCATTCGGGCCGCTCGATCGCAATGGGAGGCCGACCGGGAGGGCCCGTCCGTTCAGCCGCTCCGAGTGGACCGACGCGACTGACAAGGTCCAGAAGCTCTACGGCAACAACGGGTACATCTACGCGCAGGTGCAGCCGGAAGAGGTGCGGCGGACCGCGCCCGGCCAGGCCCCAGTGGTGGATCTACGGTGGAACATTCGGGAGGGCTCGCCCGCCACGATCAACAAGATCGAGATCGTGGGGAACGATGTGACCCACGAACGGGTGATCCGGGAAGCGATCGTGATGCTGCCGGGCGATCTGTTCAGCCAGGATCGGCTGGTTCGCTCCTATCAGAACGTCGCCAATTTGGGATTTTTCCAGCAGCCGCTCGCCCCGCCGGACGTCAAGCCCGCGGCCAATGGGGTGGATGTCGACATCATCTTTCGGGTCGAAGAGCGTCGGACCGGAAACATCAACTTCGGGGCGTCGCTGGGCCAGGGAACCGGGGTGGGTGGCTTCCTGGGCCTGGAGGAACCGAACCTGTTCGGCCGCGGAAAGCGGGGCAAGCTGCAGTGGCAGTTCGGCAAGAACATCAACGATTTCACTCTGACCTACACCGATCCCGCCATCCGGGAAAGCCGGATCTCGGGAACGATTTCGCTGTTCGACTCCCGGGCCCGGTACCAGATCGAAGACCTGGGACGGCGGAGGCAAACCGGTGGCAGCTTGCAACTCGGCTTTCCTTTTCTGGGCTCCCGCTACACTCGGCTCTTCACCTCGTACTCCCTCCAGCGCTACAAGTACACCGAGGGGTCGGCGGACATCAGGGCGCGGTTCCAGTGCAGCAGCTGCACCCGGTCATCCTTGGGTGCCAATCTGGTGCGGGATACCCGCTTCGGATTGCCTTTCGCCACCGGTGGCACGATGACGAATGTCGGTGGGGAGCTGAGTGGCGGTTTCCTGGGTGGGACGGGAGATTACCGGAAGCTGGATATGGAAGGCCGGTGGTACGCCCCGCTGGGTACCCTCGGTGGGGGTGGCCAGCTCGGCGCTGGGGTGCAGTTCGTGCTGGGCCTGACGGCCAAATCCGGGTTTATCTTCGGCGACGCCGGCCCCTTCTATACCGAGCTGTACGCATTGGGTGGAGTCCAGTACGGCATTCCCCTCAGGGGCTACGAGGAGTTCGCCATTACCCCCGATGGCTTTGATCCCTCTGCCGGCGGCAGCACGGCCAATCCGGAATCGTTCGGTAAGTCGTACGCGGCGTTTACCGTGGAGGCAGGCGCTCGAATCAGCCAGTCGCTTTATTTCAGCACCTTCTTCGACGCCGGCAACGTGTACCGGACCGCTCGTCAGTGGGATCCCACCCGCCTCTTCCGCGGCGCCGGATTCGGGGCGGCCGTGGTCTCGCCGCTGGGACCGATCGGGGTGGATCTTGGCTATGGCTTCGACAAGGTGGATGCCGCCGGTCAGCCGGATCCAGGCTGGCAGCTGCACTTCAAGTTGGGGAATTTCTTCTAAGCAGGCACGCACCTTTCATCGGGAGTGGAGCATGAAGCTTGTCGTCGTGGGAGTCTGGGTGGGGTTGGCCGCTGCATCGGTTACGGGAACCGGGTCGCTCGCCGCGCAGCAGGCCGGAGGCCCCAAGATTGCCTACGTCAACACCCAGGCGATCCTCAAACAGACGCCCGGATACGTCAAAGCCGAGTCGACCTTTACCAAAGAGCTCGCCACTTACCGGGTCGAGGTGCAGAAGCTTCAGGCCAGCCTGGATTCGGCGGCGTCCGACTTCGATCAGCAGTCGGTCATGCTGAGCCCGACGCAGCGAGCCGCCAAGCGGAAGGACCTCCAGGCGCAGCAGCAGAAGCTGGAGCAGCGAACCCAGGAGCTGCAGCAACAGGCGGCTACCCGGGAACGCGAGCTGCTCGATCCGATCCAAACTAAGGTGAACAGTGTCATCGAGGGCGTCCGGGCTGCCGGGAACTACGCCATCATCTTCGATGTGAGTGCACCGAACAACGGGATCGTCACCGCGGACAAGACGCTGGACCTGACCCAGCGCGTCATCCAGCAGCTCAAAGCGGGCAGCTAGTCGCGTGACGGCTGCCAGCCTTACCGCGCAGGCGGTCGCCGACTTGGTCGGTGGCCGCCTGCTTGGCGACGGAGCAGTGCGGATCGAGGCGGTTCGGGCCCTCGATCGAGCCGGCCCCGAGGCTCTGTCATTTGCCATCTCTAGCCGCTACGCCGGCGACCTCGGCAGCTCCCGCGCCGGCGCGGTTCTCGTCCCGGAGGAGCTTGCCTCTGCAGTCAGTGGGCCGCAAACCCGAATTGTGGTGCGGGATCCCTACGGGGCACTGGTCCGAGTTCTTCGAACGCTCTTCCCCGATCACAATCCTGAGCCAGGGGTGGATCCCACCGCCAGGATCGGTGCCGGCAGTATCCTTGGCGCGGACGTCTCGATCGGGGCCCATGTCGTATTGGGCCGCAATGTCCGGGTCGGCGCGCGGACCAGCCTGGCGCCCGGCGTCTTCCTGGGCGACGGAGTCGTCGTCGGTGAGGACGCGGTGCTCGGACCGGGCGTGGTGTGCTACTCCGGCAGCCGACTGGGCAGTAGAGTCGTGCTGAAGGCGGGCGCCATCATCGGGGGCGACGGTTTCGGCTACCTATCGGATCGCAAAGGGCACTCCCGGATTCCTCATGTCGGCGGGTGCATTCTCGAGGACGAGGTGGAGGTGGGCTCCCACACCTGCATCGACCGGGGAAGCATCGACGACACCATCGTGGGCCGCGGCACCAAGCTCGACAACCTGGTGCAGGTGGGTCATAACGTCAGGATCGGCGAGC
>DASRIN010000249.1:0-4961 GCA_035649975.1 Gemmatimonadales bacterium | reverse complement strand
CCTCGGCAACAACGTTGCGAGACTGGACGTCGGGGAGCGTTCGGGCGCTCATCTTGAGGGTGAGGACTACAAGCTCTCCCCGGTCCTGGAAGCGGTGGATCATCTCAGCGTCCTCGACCGTCAGTGCCGCGGCCGGAATCCGTGGCCCGCTGGGGTCGTACCGCACCGAACCGGTGTGAGGACTTCGGATTGAAAAGGGAGCTATCGAGCGGATCAGACAGGCGACAGCACCGACCCTCGCTGCCGCCGAGGCGCCCTCCACCCGATACCGGACCGTCTCGCGGTATGTAGTAAACGGTGCATCGAACAGCACAATCTTGCCCTTGGCTTCCGCCGCCCGGAGCTGCAGGTCCTCGAAGCTGCTCACCACGAGAACCGGAGCAGTAACGCCGGACGTGGGCGTAGCCACGCTGCCTCCCAGCCCGAGCATTGGCAGGCGAACCCGCCTCGGCTGGACCATGGTCGCCGACTCGGCCCCACGCACCCAGTGCGGTACTGTGACCGGCTCGCCTCGGACATTGGCCAGGCCGTCCGACTTCATCTCCCGCAGGATCCAGTCGATCGCCGCCTCCAGGCTGGCAGAACCGCTGAGCCGGGGACCAAAGGTGTCCACCAGTTTCCCCAGGCGAGCATGGGCTGCGCTGTCCCGGGTGGCGGTTGCGATCAGTCGGTCGGCAGCCGGTCTTAACCGGGAAACCACATCGCGGGAAGTGTCCTGTCCCGGGAGGCGGCACGGCAGCGCGATCAGAGCTGTTACGACGACGGCGGCGAGGACCAGGGGACGAATCATCACGGCTCCGGCTGCTGGGACATGGTTTTTCTCAACACCAACCTTAAGGACCTGCCGCTTATATTCCGATAGACCCATCTCGTGGTGGGTATTCCTTGACGTGGAGAAGCAATGCTGATGCGTGTCCTTATGTCCTGGGGAGTGGCGGCGCTCACCCTGAGCTCCGGCGCGCTGGCGCAGACCCGACCAGCCCAGGCGCGCGAGCCTGTGTCCAGCGGACGGCCGCTGAGTGCCTGGATTGCCGATCTCAAGGCACCGGCACCTCAGACCCGGAATGCCGCCGCTTACGAGATTGCCGGAATGGGTCCCGCTGCGGCTGCCGCCGTACCGGCCCTGATTGAAGCACTGGACGACCCGGCGGCCGCCGTCCGTTACCCCGTCACCGTGGCCCTGCTGGAAATCGGACCGGCCGCCAAGGCCGCGGTTCCTAAGCTCCAGCAGATGATGGAAGAGGAGATCAACGACGAAATTGCCGCGGGGGCCAAGCGGGCACTGAAGCACATCGATCCCGCTGCCGTCCCCACCCAGTAATGGCTAGGGGATGAGTAGCACCTTCCCCGTGGTGCCGCGGCCCTCCAAAGCGCGGTGGGCCTCCGCGGCCTGGGCCAGCGGGAAGGTCCGATCGATCCGCACCTTGAGCGCCCCAGCCATAACCCACTGAAACAGGTCACTCGCGCGCGCACCAAGCTCCTCTTTGGTGGCCGAATAGTGCGTCACCGTCGGGCGAGTCAGAAAGAGCGATCCCTTGCTGTTGAGTAGCTGGGGATCGACTGGCGGGACCGGGCCGCTGGACTGGCCGAACAGCACCAGCATTCCCCGCGGGGCGAGAGAGTTGAGACTGCCTTCAAAGGTGGTCTTTCCTACCGAGTCGTAGACCACCGATACCCCCCTGCCGCCGGTGGTCCGGCGAGCTTCACTCACAAAGTCCTGCTCGGTGTAGCGCACCACCTCGTGCGCGCCCGCTGCTCGGGCCAGCTCCGCTTTCGCGGGGGTAGAAACGGTACCGATGATCCGGGCGCCGCGGTCTCGAGCGATCTGGCACAGAAGCAGCCCCACGCCACCCGCAGCCGCGTGAATCAAGCACCAGTCCCCCGGCTTCAGCGGATAGGTCGAGGTCGCGAGGTAGTGTGCGGTGAGGCCCTGGAGCATCGCCGCGGCCGCCGTTCTGAGGTCGACCTTTTCCGGAAGCAGCACCAGCCGCTCGGCGGCAGCGCGCGCCAGCTCGGCGTAGGAGCCCAGCAGATTCACCGATGCCACCCGGTCGCCGGGGCGGAGTCCGGTTACGTCCGGTCCCACGCTGGCTACCGTCCCCGCACCCTCGGAGCCGGGCGTGAACGGAAGCTGGGAGGAGTACAGTCCCCGTCGATGGTAGATCTCGACGAAGTTCACCCCGATCGCCTCGAGCCGGACCACAGCCTCGCCCGGCCCGGGAATCGGATCGGGCACATCCTCCAGCTGCAGGACTTCAGGACCACCGGTGCGAGAGACCCGGATTGCTTTCATCGGCTAAAATCGACGGCCACGGTGTTCCCTCCGCTCACGACCACCCCCACGCGCTCGCCGGGCGAAGGGCGATACCGGCCGGACCGGATCGCGGCGAAGGCTGCCGCTCCACCCGGCTCCGCCACTATTCGCAGACGATCCCACAGCGTGCCCTGGGCTTCACGAATCTCGTTGTCCGAGACCAGCAGCGCCCGGTCCAGGTAGCGCCGGAGCAGGGGAAACACGAGCTCACCCACCCGCCGAGGCGCGAGGGAATCCGCTGCAATCCCGCCTGCTTCGGCATCAACCGGGCGCCCTGCTTCCAGGGCTCTGGTCAAGGTGGGAGACAGCTCCGGCTCAACTCCTATCAGCCGCACCGAGCCGGCATACCACGCAGCAATGCCGGCCAGCAGCCCGCCGCCACCCACCGCCACCAGCACTGAGTCCAGATCGGGGGCCTGCTGCTGGAGCTCCAGACCCAGGGTCCCCTGGCCGCAGAGAGTCTCCAGCTGATCGAAGGCGTGAATTCGCATGGCGCCGGAGCCGGCGGCCCACTCTTCGCTTGCCGCGAGCGCGTCGGCATACCGATCGCCCCCGACGATCAACTCGGCCCCGTAGCCCCGGATCCGCTCGATCTTGGCGGGTGAGGAGATGGTGGGAACGAAGATGTGGGCTGGAACGCCAAGCCTCATGGCGGCGTAGGCCACAGCAGCTCCGTGATTTCCTCCCGAGGCGGCAGCCACGCCCACCTCGGGAACATCGCGCAGCAGCAGGTTGGTGAAGGCGCCCCGAGCCTTGAAGGAGCCGGCATGCTGGAACAGCTCGAGCTTGAAGGTGACGGTCACACCCGGCAGATCCAGATCCTGTCCGTCCACCACCACCGTCGGCGTGCGCCGGATATACGGGCGGATGATGGCCTCGGTGGCAGCGATGCGTCCGCGATCAATGGCCGTTGCGGTAGAGACCGCCATGCTCCTCACCCTGGTGATGGACTACTGCTGGACGAAGATATAGGCAATCGCATGAGCCGGGTGACCATTGGAAGTAGCAGGGTGAGGAGCAGTCCGGCCGACAGGCAGGAAATCACGAAAATGAGGAAGAAATCGGCCTGACCTCCGAACACCACGAACAACTCTCCCCGCTCGATCCGCTCGGCTCCGCCGGCCAGGTAACCTCCGATCAGATTCGCCACGAAGTTCGCCGTGAACCAGAGGCCCATCAGCATCGACGCCAGTCGAGCCGGCGCGGCCTTCCCGACAAAGGAGAAGCCCGCCGGGAGGAAGCACAACTCTCCCAGGGTGTAGCCGAAATAGAACGTGATCAGGTACCAGGGACTCACCCGAACCCCTCGATCGCTCGCGGCAGCTCCCAACACCATCACCCCGTAGGCCAGGCCCAGCAGCAGGAGACCGAGCGCCATCTTGGCCTGGGTACTGGGTGCCCTGGATCCGAGTCCCTGCCAGAGACTGGCCATGAGCGGGGCGAGTACCAGCACGAATAAAGGATTGATGGCCTGGAACCAGGGTGCCGGGATCTCTCCCGCTGGGACCAGGCCGGCCAACCATTCCGGCGCCCGCCGGTCGGTGCGCTGTGCGGCGAAGATGTTGAGTGAGGATCCAACCTGCTCGAATGCGAGCCAAAAGAAGACGACGAAAACCGTGATGATGCCCAGTGCGAGTATGCGCCGGCGCTCCTCCGGCGCGAGGCGAAGCCGTCCCGAGACTCTTTCGCTCACCTGAGTGCGGGGAGGCGGCAGTCCGACCTCGCGGAGTCGACTGCCCCTGGCCCAGAGATAGAACGCCAGGCCCAGCAGCATTCCCACTCCAGCGGCACCGAAACCGTAGCGCCACCCGAATCGGGGGTCGGCGGCAAACCAGGCGCACACCAGCGGCCCGAACAGGGCACCCAGGTTAATGCCCATGTAGTAGAGGGTGAAGCCGGAGTCCCGGCGGGGGTCGGCAGCCGGGTAAAGCTGGCCCACCATGGTGTACACGTTGGGCTTGAAGAATCCGGTCCCAATAATGATGAGCCCCAGCCCGACGTAGAGCCCCGCCGCTGGTCCGAGGGCCATCGTGAAATGGCCCAGGCAGATCACCAATGCACCAATTGCCAGCGACCGATTGGTGCCCAGGAACCGATCCGCCAGCCACCCACCGGCCACCGGAGTCAGATAGGCGAGGCCATTGACCCAGCCGTACAGCTCACTGGCCCGCTCCCGGGTCCACCCCAGTCCCGCTGCATTGTCGATGAGATAAAGGATGAGCAGGGCGCGCATCCCGTAGTACGCGAAGCGTTCCCAGAGCTCGGTGATGAACAACACCACCAGCCCAGGCGGATGCCGGTTTATCTGGAGACCTCGGCTTCGACCAGCGACTGCAGGAAGGAGCGAGCTGCCGGGACGCCGTCCACCCGGAACCGGGCCTGGGTCGGCCCTGGTCCGACCTTCACCGAAATTGCATCCGCGGGCAGCGCGGCAAAGAGATCCTCATCGGTGCGATCGTCACCTATGGCCAGGATCGCCGTGTTGGCCAGTCGCTCGGGGGAGAGGGGCGGTACAATCCGACCCTTGTGAATGCCGTAGGGCCGGATTTCCACGACTTTGTGGCCGGCAAGAATTTCCACCGGCTGATTACTCAATAGCTGGGACAAATGCAGCCGCAGCTCGTTGGCGCGCCGAGGCCCGGTCTCC
>DASRIN010000248.1:0-5859 GCA_035649975.1 Gemmatimonadales bacterium | reverse complement strand
CGCGGCGCGCCAAGGTGATGAGCTTTTCCGCGAACGGGCGTAGTTCCTTGGCCTTGGCCTGGGTGGTGATGACCCGGCCATGGGCAAAGAGGCTGGTGGCCATGTTGTTCAACATGGCGCGCTTGTGAGTCGAGGTGCGGGAGAGCTGCCGCCCCTTGGCCCGGTGCCGCATTAGAGCCCGTCTCCGATGATCGTCGTCGAAGGTTGGACCACCGGCGCAACGCCGGGCCGAACCACCCGCAGCTCGCCGTCGGTCTCTTCGAAGCCCATGCCGAAGTTCAACCCTTCGCGCTGCAGCAGCTCGGCAATTTCGCTGAGGGCCTTTTCGCCCACGTTCTTGACCTTGAGCAAGTCGTCCTCGGTGAACTCGACCAGGTCCTTCAGCGTACGAATGTTGGAGTTCTTGAGCGAGTTGAGGGAGCGGACCGAGAGACCGAAATCATCGATCGGCCGGCTCAACCGCTGCCGGAGGTTGCTGCCGCCCGCCCCAGCACCCGCCGCGCCGCTGTCCCGCATTGTGGGGACCTTGCCGAAGTCGACGAAGTACTGGAAGTGGACCTGGGCGAGGGCCGCGGCGTAAGCAATGGCGTCTTCCGGGCTGATGGTGCCGTTGGTCTCCACCGATACGGTCAGCCGGTCGTAGTCGGTCCGCTGGCCTACCCGGGTTTCCGCCACCGTGAAGTTGGCGCGACGAACCGGATTGTAGATGGCATCCACCCGGACCAAGTCGATCGGCAGCGACCGGTCGGCCGGGTGCATCTCGGCCTCGACGTACCCGCGACCCTTGTTGACATACAGCTCCATGCTGATGTCACGGTCGTCTTGCAGAGTGAAGAGCAGGTGATCGGGGTTCTTGACGGTGACCGAGCCGTGCTCCTGGATGTCGCGGGCGTACACCGGCCCGGCGCCCTCGCGGCGGATATGCAGCACCGCATCGTCCACATTGTCGGCCAGCACGAGCGTCAGCGCCTTGAGCCGCTGCACGATCTGGTGCACGTCCTCGAGCACGCCTTGCACAGTCTGGTGCTCGTGCACGACGCCGTCCAGGCGGAAGCCCCAGACCGCGCTGCCCCGGAGCGACGAGAGCAGCAACCGGCGCAGAGAGTTGCCCAAGGTGTAGCCAAACCCGCGCTCCAGCGGCTGCAGCCGGAATTCCGCGGCGTTGGGATTGTCGTCCCGCTTCGTCATCTCGACGAGGTGGGGTCGAACCAGTCCGGTCAGATCAATGGTCATGGTCACTTCGTGTAATGCTCCGTGTAAGGTCTAGAGTCGAGGGCTAGACGCGACGCTTCTTCGGGGGACGGCACCCGTTGTGAGGAATCGGGGTCACATCCCGAATCGAGACTACCCGCAGCCCCACTGAAGCGAGCGCCTGGATGGCCGACTCGCGTCCGCTGCCGGGACCCTGGACCCGGACATGAACCCGGCGCAGGCCCAGGTTCATGGCCTCGCGTCCGCAGTTCTCGGCAGCAACCGTGGCGGCGAATGGGGTCGACTTCTTCGAGCCCTTAAAACCGGCCTTCCCCGCCGACCCCCACGCGAGGGCGTTGCCCCGCATGTCGGTAATGGTGATTAGCAGGTTGTTGAACGTGGCCGAGATGTGGGCGATTCCCTCGGAGTCGACGACCTTCTTGGACCGCTTGGGACCGGGCGCTTTGGCCGGAGCTGGAGCCGTCATCTTACTTCTTGGTCACTTTCTTCTTGCCGGCAATGGCGCGCCGGGGACCCTTCTTGGTCCTTGCGTTGGTGTGGGTGCGCTGGCCCCGGACCGGGAGTCCACGCCGGTGGCGGATGCCCCGGTAGCTCCCGATATCCATCAGCCGCTTGATGTTCATGGCGACTTCGGTGCGAAGGGCGCCTTCCACTTTCACCGAGCGCTCGATCATCTGGCGCAGCCGTGCCACCTCGGCGTCCGAAAGGTCGCGGACCCGAGTGTCGGGGTTCACACCGGTTTCCCCCAGGATGCGTCCGCTGGTGGGCCGGCCGATACCAAAGATGTAGGTGAGCGCGATCTCAACCCGCTTTTCGCGCGGGAGATCGACGCCAGCAATACGCGCCATGATCAGCCTTGCCGCTGTTTGTGCTTGGGATTGCGCTTGCAGATGATGCGGACCACGCCTTGTCGCTTGATGACCTTGCAGTGCTCGCAAATCGGCTTAACGCTTGAACGAACCTTCACTCGTGACTCCCGGCCAGGTTTGGGGCTAGCAGGGCAATATAGAAGCGACCTAAAAGCCACGCAAGTCGAGAGAAGGCACCAAGAAAGGGGGTCTTTAACCCACTACTCGGAACTCCACCAATGTCCAGACCCCCTCAATGCGGCGGTAGCTCAGCAGGAGCACCTGGATCCGCACATTCTGGGTCCCTGCAATCCGGTATTTGCGCTGCAGCTCCACGTAGCCCCGATCGGGGCCGACCTCCCGGGCGGCTCGCACCAGTGTTTCGACTTCCTGCCCTGGGGCCAGAAAGTCGGCGAGCAGAGCCGCTGCCTGTTCCGGAGCCAGGGCCACCGAAGGCTCTGCCCCGGGGAGCTGGACCAGCAGGCTCGGGCTGTGGGCAACCAGGGCCGCAGCGTTGTGGGCGAAGCACGCCTCACGAGCCTGTTCAGCAGCCTCGTCCAGGTCGCCGTCCTGCGCCAAGGCGGCGATGGGACTCGCGACCAGCGAAACCGCCATCAGGAAACGGCGCACCGCGCCTCCTTCATGAATTCCTCCAACGCCAAGGTCGGATCCGGTGCCTGCAGTATGGGACGACCGACCACGAGATGGGTCGCTCCGTTGTCCGCAGCGTCCTTTGCAGTGGCCACCCGTACCTGATCCCCCGGGGGATCCGAGCGGCGTCTGATCCCCGGCACCACGATATAGGGGTCAGGCCCCAGTCGCCGACGCAAGAGCGATACCTCTTGGGGGGAACACACCACTCCGCGGAGGCCGGCCTGCATTCCAGCCAGGGCCTGACGGTTCACCTCCTCCAGCAGATCGACCTCACTCCGGCCCACCGCGCGGGCGTACCCGGACGGATCGTGCGAGGTCAGCACCGTCACGCCGACCAGTGCCAGATCCGCTCCGGCCGCAACGGCTGCGGCCTCCAGCATCGCTGATCCTCCCAGGATATGGACCGTGGCCATGGCGACGCCGAGCTCCCGAGCCGCGGTGACCGCCCCCGCTACCGTATTGGGTATGTCATGCCACTTGAGGTCGAGAAAAACCTGAAGCCCGCGATCGACCAGCGCGCGCAGCAGGGGCGAGCCTTCCCGGGTCATGAGTATGGAGCCGACCTTCACCCAGCGCAGAGCCGGTATCCGGTCCAGCAGCGGCAGCGCATCGGCAGCCCGGGGCAGATCCAACGCCAGAATAAGCTCAGACACCATCCCGCTCCAGGTCAGCAATGATCCGCTCCGGGAGCCGGGGATCGGCCAGAACCCCGGTGCCCATCGCCACCAGCGATGCTCCGGCTCGCAAATACTGTTTCACATCGGCTGCGGAACGCACCCCACCCACACCGATGATGGGCACGTCGCTCAGGCGATCCCGAAGCCGGGTGACGGCGAGGAGGCCCGCCGGCAGCAGGGCTGGTCCGCTGATCCCGCCATTGCCCTGGCCCAGGCGGGCCCGGCCATTGTCCCCGAACAGCAAGCCGGGAAGCGTGTTGACGGCAGTGATTCCATCCGCGCCGGCCTCCTGGGCAGCCACCGCCATCCCAGCAATGTCTGGGAGCACGGGGGAAAGTTTGGCGATCAAGGGAAGGCGGGTACGGCTGCGGCAGGTGGCAACGATGCGGGCCACACAAGACGCATCGGCCCCGAACTCGATTCCTCCGGCTGACGTATTAGGGCACGACAGGTTGAGTTCGAACGCCGCAATGGCCGGTATTCCGTCGAGGCGGCGTACCACTTCGGCGTACTCCTCGATCGTAAAGCCAACCACATTGACCAGAACCTGGGCCCGGTTGAGACGTCCAGCCAGCCAGGGGAGATATTCGGTGCGGACCCGATGGGCTCCTGGATTGGCCAGTCCGACCGAGTTCAACATTCCCCCGGGGAACTCGGCAACCCGCGGGGACGGGTTTCCCAGGCGGGGGTGGAGAGACACCGCCTTGGTGACCAGACCGCCCAGGCGATCGAGGTCCAGCACTCCATCCAGCTCACGACCGAAGCCGGCTGTACCAGAGGCGAGTAGAAGCGGGTTTTGGAACTGTCGGCCGAACAGCTCGCGTGAGAGCGCCGGGCGGCTCACTGGGGCTCTGGAACCCTCGACCCACCCGCGGCTGGCTGGGGCTGCTGGCCGGGGGGCGCAACCGCCGGGGGCCTGCGCCTTGGAGCGACGGTCTGGGGGACTCCCAGCAAAGCGGCGTAGGCGCCCAGAGAATCTTCCAGCTGGCGGTATTCGGGGGTGACCTCTCCCCGGACGGTGGCGAGGTAGGGGCTGTCCCAGTACCGCTCATCGAGCAGCGTCCGGGCGCTATCGAGCCACGCAGGGTTCAGGCTCTGTGCTGCAAGAATGGCTTTGGGAGCATAGGGTGAGGAGGGCCACTGCTCCGGGATCTGGCGGAACAGGGCTTCGGCCAGACGAGGTGCCGCCAGCTGGTCTCGCGCCGTCTCCGCTGCGAGAAAGAGGCGAAGATCGCTCCGGGCGGAATCGGCCGGCATCGTGGTGGCGGTGTGGACCTGGGATACCGTTGCCTGTAATCGCTCGATCTCCTGGTAGAGGAGATCGAATCGCGCCGCCAGCTTCTTCAGGCTGTCCTCGACCACGGCGAGCTGAGTGGGATTACTGACCCGGGCCAGATCGAGCTGAAGGAGCGCCAGGGCGGCTCGGGCCGGGGGCTCTCCCGTGACGCCGAGGGCGATGACCTGGCGGAAACGACGGGCAGCGGCGGCGGTGTCGATCTTGGCGAGCCGGATCCCATCGTCGAGCAGCATGCGGGCCTGGAGCTCGGGGGGCTGGGGCGACCCCCGGCGAAGCCGATCGACCAGACTGGATGCCGCCCGGGGGTTCTCCTCGCCGAGGAGCACCACGAGCGAGTCCCACCGAACACTGGTGTCTACCGGGGTCATCAGGGAATCCATCACCGCTAACGCCTGCGGCAAACGCCCGGTGCCGGCGAGCGCGAGCAGCCGCTCCGATCGGGCGCGGGGATCATTAAGACCCTGGAGCTCGGCCAACGCCTCCCGATCGTGACCCGCCTGGCGGAGCATGCGAGCGTGCTGGAAGCGGGCTTCGTTACGGCGATCCGGGTCTCTGCTCTCAAGCAACAGGCTGAACGACGCTTCCGCAGCGGCGTAGTTGCCCAGCGACATCTGGCAGCGACCGGTGGCGAGCGTGGCCTCCTCGATGAGATCCGATTTCGAGGTGGCAGCCGGCCGGCTGAGCAGCGCCATCGCCTGAGCGCACTGGCCCAATTTTGCGAGAGCGATGCCCTGGAGCAGGCTGGCCTGTTCGGCATACTTGCTGGTGGGGTGGCGTACCACGACCGACTCGGCCTTGGTGACCACCTGGCCCCAGAGACTGCTTGCCTCCAGCGTTCTCCCCTCCCGCTCCGCCTGCCGAGCCGAGCGGGCCAACCGGTTAGCGTTGTACATCCCGTTGTAATACACGCAGCCGCCGAGCAGTCCGCTCAGTGCTCCGGTACCCAGCAGGCTTAGCACCATTGCCCGAACGCGCATCCTATCCTCCGGCTCCCACGGCGGGACTGGTCTTTCGCTGATACTCGAGCAGGTACTCTACGACGGCATCGGCCAGGGCACTGGCGATGGCCTTCTGACTGGCATGCGAGGTCAGAAAGCGACCGTCTTCGGGGTTGGTGCTGTAGCCCAGCTCCACCAGGATGGCCGGTCGCCGCGCGGTTGTCAGCACCATG
>DASRIN010000247.1:0-2606 GCA_035649975.1 Gemmatimonadales bacterium | reverse complement strand
ACGGTTGTGAGTCACCACCACGAGGGCAGTCTCGAATTCCCGAGACAGATGGGCGAAGAGCTGATGGAGTCGCTCGCTGTTGGCATTGTCCAGGTTCCCGGACGGCTCGTCCGCCAAGACGACCAGCGGGTCGGCCACCAGCGCCCGGGCCACGGCCGCCCGCTGCTGCTCCCCGCCGGAGAGCTGGGAGGGCCGGTGCGACATGCGTCCCGCCAATCCCACTGTGGCCAGCAGCTCCTCCGCCCGGGAGCGGGCATGGGCATCGTCCTCACCGGCAATCAAGAGGGGCATCATGACATTCTCGAGTGCGGTAAACTCTCGCAGCAGATGGTGAAACTGGAACACAAATCCCAATTTCCGGTTCCGCACCGCAGCCAGATCCTCCTGGGTCTCCTCATCATACGAACGGCCCGCCAGCCGCACCGTTCCTCCTGATGGCGCATCCAGGGCTCCCAGGAGATGCAGCAGGGTGCTCTTCCCCGATCCGCTGGCTCCCACGATGGCGACGAACTCCCCTCGGTCCACCGTCAGGTCGATGCCCGCCAGAACCTCGATCGGGTTCCCGTCTCCGCCGCGATAAACCTTCCGCAGCGCCTGAGCCTCGAGTACCGCGGTCATTCGTGGCGAATGGCTTCGACGGGAGTGAGTGCGGCGGCGGACCGCGAAGGATAGACGGTGGCGAAGAGCGCGATGGCCAGGCTCGCGAGCACCACCACGGCCACGTCCTGCCATTCGATGTGCACCGGCAGATGATCGATGAAATATATCGCCGGGTTGATGCGAACCCATCCCGACCGATCCACCACGTAGGCCACTGACAATCCCAGCACCAGCCCGAGTGCGGTGCCAATAACGCCGATGACGGCCCCCTGCACCAGGAACACTCGGCCGATGGCAGGCGAGGTGAGGCCCATCGCCCGGAGAATCCCGATCTCGCGAGTCTTGTCGGTAACGACCATGGTGAGGGTGCCCACGATGTTGAAGGCAGCGACAACCATGATAAAAAAGATAATCAGCCCCATCGCCAGCTTCTCCAGCTGGAGGGCACTGAAGAGACTCGAGTTCTGGTCCTGCCAGGCGAGAGAGCGATAGGGATAGCCCAGCTCGGTCTCCAGAGCATCGCCGATAGCCGGCGCGAGGTCGGGATCGCTCACCCGCACGGCGATCCCCGAGACTGCATCTCCCAGCCCGGTAAAGCGCTGAGCGATTTGCCGGGTCATGACCACGAACTGGTTGTCGTACTGAAACATTCCCGTGTCGAAAATTCCGGTCACCTCAAATTTCCAGAACCGGGGTACGGCCACCCCGAGCGCCGGATTCATCTTGGCCTGGGTGACTGGGACCAGGGTGACGATGTCGCCGGGATAGACCGATAGCCGGGACGCCAGCCGGGAGCCGAGCAGCACGCCGCCGTCTACCCCCGGCTTGTTGGCCTTGAACGACAGGTCACCCTTGGTGATGGACTGGGGCAGCGAGGTAACCGGTCTTGCCCCGGTGTCGGGGTCGAATCCCAGCAGATTTACGCCCTCGCCGTAGTCCTGGCCGGCGGTGATCCCAGCCTGACTGATGACCTCCGGCGAGGCCGCCACCACCCCAGGATGCTTGCGGATCTTCTGGAGCACACTGCGCCAGTCGTCCATCCGGAGGCCGGAGCCATAGGTGAGAACTCGGAGATGCGGATTGGCCACCAGGATCCGCTCCCGCAAGTCGTCGCGCAGCCCATTCATGACCCCGAGCACCACGATCAGGGCCGTGACCCCAACGGCCACGCCCCCGGTTGAGATCACCGTGTTGAGCGAGGCGGTTCTCGAATTGCGGCGGCTGCGCAGGTATCGCCGGGCGAGTCGCCACTCCAGCTTGGACGGCCAGCGGATGTTGGCCCGAAGCTCGCGCCAGCCCGCCCGCAGCCGCTCGCCCACTCGCAACCGGGTAGCCGTCCCGCTGCCTGCTTGCTGCGCTGTTGTCACGATCCCTCCGGCCGCATGGCGGGAAAGATGATCACGTCGCGAATGGACGGCCGGTCGGCAATCAGCATCATGAGCCGGTCGATTCCCATCCCCATTCCCCCCGCCGGTGGCATGCCGTATTCGAGCGCGCGGATGTAGTCGGCATCGTAGCTGTGCGCCTCGGCGTCGCCTTCGGCACGCTGACGGACCTGTTCCTCGAACCGCCGTCGCTGATCGTCGGGATCGTTGAGCTCGCTGAACGCGTTGGCCAGCTCCCGTCCACCCACGAAGAGCTCGAACCGCTCGGTGAGGCTGGGATCGTTCCGGTGCTCCTTGGCCAGGGGCGACAGGGCCTTGGGATAATCAATGACGAACGTGGGCTGGACTAGCTGCGGCTCGACGTAGGTCTTGAACACCTCGTCTTGCAGCCGACCGCCGGCCAGCGGCTGAATCGCTTCGGAGTCTACCCCCGCCCGCAGCAGGGACCGCTTCAACTCATCGTCCGACGCGATGCGAAGATCCAGTCCGGCTCGGCTTCGCACTGCATCGAGGAAGCGGACCCGGGGGAACGGCGGAGTAAAATCGAGGCTGGCGCCGAACCGCTCCAGCACTCTGGTCCCCAGACAGTGTTCCACCACGCCGGCCACCAAGCCCTCGGTC
>DASRIN010000246.1:0-3036 GCA_035649975.1 Gemmatimonadales bacterium | reverse complement strand
CGTTCGCGATGACCGAGCCCGGGGCGGGGTCGGATGTCGGCTCCATCGCCACCACCGCACGGCGCGAGGGATCAGGGTATGCTCTCGATGGAACCAAGACCCTGATTTCCAACGCCGGCATCGCCGATCTCTACACCGTTTTCGCCTCCACCGACCCAGCCAAGGGGCCCAAGGGGATCAGTTGCTTTCTGGTTCCGGGAGATGCCCCCGGACTCCGGTTTGTAGGCCCTCAGGTGCTGAGCGCCCCGCATCCGTTGGGGGAGATCGCCTTCGAGGATTGTCGGGTTCCGGCAGATGCGCTGCTGGGCACCGAGGGACGCGGCTACGGACTCGGCCTTGCGACGCTGGACCGGTTGCGGCCCACGGTGGCTGCCGCGGCCTGCGGGATGGCCGCGCGGGCGCTCACCGAAGCGCTCATGCACGTGAAGCAGCGGCAGCAGTTCGGGTCGCCCTTGGCGCGGTTCCAACTGGTGCAGCAGAAGCTTGCCCGGATGGCCACTGATCTTACGGCCGCGCGGCTCCTGACCTATCGGGCGGCGTTCGAGAAGGATCAGGGCCAGGAGCGGATCACCAGTGAAGCGGCCATGGCCAAGTCCTTCGCTACCGAGATGGCCCAGCGGGCAGTGGACGACGCGGTGCAGCTCATCGGCGGACGGGGGGTGCTGGCCGATCACCCGGTGGAGCGCCTGTACCGGGCGGTGCGAGCGCTTCGGATCTACGAGGGGACGACGGAAATACTGCAACTCATAATGGCGGGAGAGATCCTGAAGACAGCTGACCGCTAACCGCTCAAGGCTGCCCCACCGGCTGCACCGAAGGATTCACTCGAACGAGCACCGAACTCGGTCCGCCCAGGTCCTTCGCTTGGCTCAGGATGACAAGGGCGCAGGGTGCACTGTGAGGCACCCTGCGCCGCAGTTTCACCGGATCTCCTGCGGCTCTGCGTAGAGGTAATCGTCCATCACGACCAGATCGAGATTGCCGCCGTCACTCAGGTCCTGGACGTCCGCACCAAGCGCCCGCTGGCCCGACGTGATCCGGACCTGCGCCACAATCGGCGACTCGAACACGACGCCGACGAAGGAGAATCCGGCCGGATCGCTCCGGACCGGCGCGTTGTACCGGCCCAGGCTCCGGCCCTCGGCGTCGAAGAGCATGAGGGACGCCGCCCCCTCCCGCTCGACGTCGGAAAAGACTACCCCGAACCCCCGCGTCGCCGCCGGAGTTTCGAGGCCAGGCACGCGGAAGGTGGTGGTCAGCGCCGCGCTGCCGATCGGCATGAAGGTCTTCGGGAAGCTGAAGAAGTTGAAGTCGTCGGCATAGTTCGGGTTGATGTCAGCGAAATCGGTGTCGCTATTGTGGAATCCGCTGCCATCGGTGCTGAAGATCGCACCAGCCTTCACCGTGGTGTTGAAGAAGTCGCCCGGCATGTCCGCCGGCGCGCCGTCCCATTTGATTTCGCGCCGGCCTTCTGTCAGTGGCCCTGCTGTGCCACCATTTAGCGGATCGCCAAGTGCGGTGCGGAACTCGGCAAGCGTCGCCGCGATGTCGCCGCTCGCGGTGAAGACCCGGAACTGGGACCGACCCGCGGCCGCCGAGATCGCATACCCTCCCGGAGTGTCAGGGGCCGCGCCCGAAGTGTCAGCCGCGGTGTCCCCGTACCCGGGGTCGGTCGGGTTGGAGCTGCGGTCATATCCGCAAGCAGCTCCTGCTAACGTCAGAACAACGATCCCGGCGCCGAGGAAGCCGCCAAACATTCCAGCCATATACCCTCCTGATGTAATGGATCCCCGGTGACGAGCGCGTATCGCCCGCCCAGACAGACTCCTGCTATTCAGAACAGTTCGCGATATGAGCGTACGGTAAATGACTCGGTCGGACCATAAGGAAAGCAGCAAGGTCGACGTCGGTTTCCCGCAATCGCCGAAGTCGGACGCCGTCCTACGCGTGTGGGGCAGTGACGGACCACAGGTGGTTTTGGGTGGCTTGTCCGGATGCGGCGCACACCCATTCGCCAGTTCCTCTGCTGCTCACGTCAACGGAAGGGCTCCTCGAACGCTGATGCACACGCGAAACGAAGGACGGGTATCTTTCACCTTCTACCCGAGAGCCGCCTGGGTCCGACTCAACCGGTAAGCGGAGAGACGCCTCTCGACATGTGGCACCCCGAGCCCTTCATCAAGCATTTCATCCCACAGACCGATCCACCCACTGCGGAGGAGGCGGCGCGGTCGCTGTGGTTCAGCCCGTTCCGCGTCGGACGGCTCGAGCTGCGCGAGCGCACCTGGGTTCCGGCCATGGTGCCCTGGCGGGCCACCGACGACGGGCTGGTCACGCCGGAGGTCCTCGCCTGGTACGAGCGCTTCGCGCGCGGGCAGCCCGGCGCGCTCGTTGTCGAGGCCACCGGCATCCGGGACATTGCCAGCGGGCCGCTCCTCCGGATCGGGGACGACCGGTTCATCCCAGGACTCGCCGAGCTGGTGCGCACCGTCCGTCGGGCGAGTGGCGGGCGGACGAAGGTCTTCATCCAGATCATCGACTTCCTCCGAATCCGCCGCCGGCCGGCGCCGGAGCGATACTTCCGGGAATACCTGGTCATCACCGATCAACATCGCGCGCTGTTGCCCGGCACCGACGAGGCCATTCGTGAGGCGCTGGCGCAATTGCCGGAGGCAGAGTGGTCCCGGTTCCTGAACGAGCGCGAGCTCGAGAGCCTGCAGTTCGGCGAGCGGGAGCGGGTCACCGATACCTGGCTGCCCCACATCCGCGACCTGCCCCGAGTGCTGCCGGGATTGTTCGCTCGAGCCGCGGCTCGCGCCGAGCAGGCGGGATTCGATGGCGTAGAGCTGCACTACGCTCACGCCTACACGATGGCGTCGTTTCTCTCGGCGCTGAACCAGCGGGATGACGGCTACGGCGGATCCCGCGAGCGTCGAGTGAAACTGCCGCTCGAGGTCTACCGCGCGGTACGGGGCGCGGTGGGCGAGCGGTTCGTGGTGGGATGCCGGTTCCTGGCCGAGGAATGCGTTCAGGGAG
>DASRIN010000245.1:0-2860 GCA_035649975.1 Gemmatimonadales bacterium | reverse complement strand
GGCGGCCAAGGTGGCGGCGGCGGAGGCGGCGGCTGGGGCGGCGGTGGCGGGGGTGGACAGGGCGGAGGGCGCGGCGGCGACCGTTAAGTAGTAACAATTATTGGGCAAAGCGAACGACAGACGCCTCACTCTCCAGCCGGGGAGTGAGGCGTTGGCCTGTTCAGGCAGGAATCAAATCGGTCTTCTGAGGCGGGGTTTAGCGCGGTATACTTGAGGGTTCACTTTCTGCCTCCACCGACAACGCACCAGCCCACCGAGCCCCTCGTTTGAGCATCGGCATGGAGAGGCAATGACTGTCAGCCGTGGTCGGGAAGGGAGACTCAAGCCGCAGCACGCTTCGCTGTATCCCGGCCTGACTCCGGGTGTCTGGGTGCCGGTTGAAACGCTGATCCGTCACGTCACCGATCTTATCCAACGAGATCCGTCCAAGTCGCGAACGATCACTGGTCCCCGGCTCCTGCATCAGGATCACTTCGAATACCGGGGCAGGTCCTCCCGGCCGGAGGGTCTGCCCTCCGGAATGACTCGTATGAGCGACGCTGGGGTGGATCCTGAGCTGTCCGCATCACCCGAGAGTCGCTTCGATCGGAACTCGCCGAAACCCAGGGAGACCACTGAATGAGCGAACCCAACCGAAGCGGGCTGCAGAGGGGACGGCGAGTGCGCGCCGACGTGCGCCAGGCGCTGCTCAAATCCGGATCTGCCCACCTCTATCCCGGCATCCCTCCGGGAGAATGGCAGCCTGCCGCCGTTATGGCGGATATGGTCCAGGCGCTCCGCGCTGGCGCCCGGCACCAAGCAATCGAGCCGGCGGATCGAGTGCTGGATCAACGACACTTCGAGTTCCGGGGCCGGCTGTCCGCTGCGGCTCAGGACGATCAGCGACGGTCGCGCCAGGAGGACCGCCGGGAACGCCGGGACGCCGCCGGCGAGGAGCCGGTGTCGTGACCGCGTGATCACCGTCACGTCTATTGCCGATTACTCCAGCTAGGTTCGCCAAGATGAAATGGACTCCTTGGCTTTTCGGCTCCCTGACGGCAGGCTCGATAGCTGGATTCGGCGGTGACAGAGGCAAAACCATTAGAGGACAGGCGTCGTGACGACCCTGCCGGATGTGCGAAGCGGTCCCAGCATCCTGGTTATCGACGATCAAGCCACCGTCCGGCGGATGGCGCATCGGTTGTTGAGCGAGTGGGGCTTCCGGGTGTTCGAAGCAGAGAGCGGCGAAGAGGCAATGGAGGTGTTAGAGACCGCGCGAGCCGGAGTTCAGCTGGTGATGGTCGATGTAGTGATGCCCTTTGCCGACGGGGTCCAGGTGACCCGCAGGATCCGCGAGCGCTGGCCGCAGCAGCGGACGCTCTACATGTCGGCGCACCCGGCCGAAGTCCTGGCCCAGCATGGCTTGACCGAACTTAAGGTTCCCTTCCTCGCCAAGCCATTTACCCGGGACGAACTGCTCACCAAAGTCAGCGAAGCCCTCGCTCGCCCGGTGCCGGACTCCTCCCCGAGGTCTGCTCGCTAGACCCAGCTGCGCCTGAGCTCGTGGTGCACAAGCCGGCGAGAGAATGCCCGATCGCCGAGCCCCATCCGCGCGCCTCCTGTGGAATCGTGCAGGCGCGGGAGCGAAGTCAGCAGGCGATGGATGCCGCTGTCGCTGATAACCAAAAGCCTCAAGACCGCGCCCGTCCCAAGGTAAAGTAGAACGTAGCACCCTGCCCGATCAGCCCCTCGGCCCAGACCCGGCCCCCATGTCGGTGGAGGATCCGCTGCACCGTGGCCAGACCGATGCCGCTGCCGGGAAACTCGTTCTGAGAATGGAGCCGCTGGAACGGTCCGAAGAGCCGCTCCGCGTACGTCATATCGAAGCCGGCCCCGTTGTCCCGAACGAAGTAAGCGGCCTCGCCGGAGGCCTGGACCATGCCGAATTCAATCCGCGCGACCGGCTCCTTGGAGCTGAATTTCCAGGCGTTTTCCAACAGGTTTTGCAAGGCGATCCGGAGCAGCTGCCCATCGCCCGTGACCACCACACCGGGGCGCACCTTGACTTCCACCGTGCGGGCTGGCTCGGCTTCCTGCAGCCGGCTCAGGAGCAGGACCGCGAGCTCGCTCAAGTCCACGTCCTGTTCCCGCAGCTCGGCGCGGGTGACCTTCGAGAGATACAGCACGTCGTCGATCAGCTGTGACATGTGCTGGCTGGCTTCCCGCACTCGGCTGAGGAACTTGCGACCCGTGTCATCTAGGAGCTCGCCCTGACTCTCGAGCACGGCGCGACTGAAGCTGTCTATCCGCCGGAGCGGCGCGCGCAGGTCGTGCGACACCGCATAGCTGAAGCTCTCCAGCTCCCGATTCTTATGTTCCAGGTCACGCACCAGCTCGGCCCGGGCCTCGGCCAGCTCCAGGGCGGCGTGTTCGCTTTCGGCTAGCAGCTGAGCTTGGCGGCGGAGGAGCTGGGACTTCTTGGCCAGCTCGACGAAAACGGCCACCTTGGAGCGCACGAACTCGGGGACTACCGGCTTCACCAGGTAGTCTACCGCGCCGACCTTGTAGCCTCGCACTGCCTGCGTCTGCATGTCGTCCGCGGCGGTAAGGAACAGGATCGGAGTGTGGCGGGACTTGTCTCGCTGACGAACGAGTGCGGCGGTCTCGAAGCCGTCCATATCCGGCATCTTGACGTCCAGCAGGATGACGGCAAAATCGTGGGTGAGCAGCCACTTCAGAGCTTCACGCCCGGACCTGGCCTGGATCAGGTTTTGCCCCAGTCCCTGGAGCATGGCCTCGAGCGCCATGAGGTTGGCCGGCTGGTCGTCTACGAGCAGGATGTTGACCCTGTCGTCGGTCGGCGGGTCGGTCGGTCCGGCGG
>DASRIN010000244.1:0-3602 GCA_035649975.1 Gemmatimonadales bacterium | reverse complement strand
ACTCCAAGGGGATCCCCGTCGTTGCGCTCAACTGCTGGAAGGTCGTACCGCTGAGCCCGGCGAACCGATCGAACGCGGACACATCCAGGAACGAGAACGAGAGCACTCCGTCCCGGACGGCGGCGGCCATCCCATCGAGCGGTACCCCGGCCCGCTCCAGGCTCTGCAGCCACCGCGCTCTGAGCACATCACCGGGCGAGAACCCATCTCCCGCGGCTGGCCTCAGGATCCCCAGCTCGACCAGCCGGTCGAGATACTCAGGATCGACCCCAGCCCGCTGGGCGACCTCCTGCCTGGTGTATCCGCTCACGCCACGGCCCAGCATAACCTCGTGCATCGAGCAGGCACCGCGCCACCCCAGCGTGGAAGCTTGACCCGACCACGCCTGAAAAGGAGGAGGACCCGACCGTCATGCTCGTGTTTCAGGCGCTGTGGCCGGGTGATGGCCCCCTGGCCGGCCCACGCATGCTGCGGGAGTACGACGCTCAGGGCGGCTGGCAGCTCCACTTCTTCAGCGACCACGCCCCGGTCGAGCCATTCCCGAGCCACCCGCTCATGGGCGGGCTCGACCTCGAAGGCAGGCGACGCCCATGAGCAACCTGCTTCAGACCGTGATCCCGGCGGCCGTCACGTTCCTCGTCGGGTAGCAGGGAGCCCTCACCCGCACCAGCCGGGCTCCGCAAGAGCATCCGGGCGGACATGGAGATGCTCGACGCCCTCCCCGAGGGCCACCCGAGCCGAGCCACCGGCCGGTCGCCTAGCGGCTGGTCGCCTCGCTCGGCGCGACTGCCGCCATAACCGATGCCACGACGCCAGCGGACCGCCTACCCGGCGAGACCTTCTTGTACCAACCGACCGAATTTGGGAGCAGTGAGTGCATGGGCGAGAGTGCGATCCTGGCCCACCCATCGATCAGCACGCTTCGCCCCACAACGGCGAATCAGGTGCTGTACGACGGACCAGCGACAGAAGTCGACAGTGACCGGGACTGCCGGCTACGAGTTGTGGCGCATTGGCTGCCCAGCCAGGGCGTGCGCTGGACGGCACATTTCGCTGAGCCGGGACCCAAGGCGTGGAGTGCCGATGCTGAGGTTCGGATCCGGCTGAAGGCGCGTGGTGCGTACTCGGGCCAAGAGGTTGCTGGACGGGCCCTCGATTCGGCATCGGGGTGGATGCACGGCGGCGCGGTTGTGGGCAGGACCGAGGCGGCTGTGGCTGCCGTGTTGGTGCGGTGGGTCAATCTTGGCCACGTGGGGTGGGGGTAGCTGGATCGAGGCGGTTGCGGGTGACGGGACGCGGCAGCGTTGGACTGGCCGTCAGTCGTGGCGGCTTGGCGAGTGGATCATGGCCGTGGATGCTCGTCCCGACCTTCGCGCGGTCATCGAGACGTTGAAGAAGACGGGGAAGTATGCGGTCACCCATCTCGGGATGCTCCATCGGATCGACAGGAGGTCGTTCACCGCCGAGGAATGTCAGCCCATCTTAAGGGCATACCAGCTTGCGGGTTCGTTCGTGCTGGGACGGTTCACCTGTCCAGCGCTAGCTGAAGCTCGCGATGATGGCGGACGGTTGGTGTGGCGTGAGTGGGAGGCCCGGCTTGCGGATCCGCTCGACGGAGTGGACGCCTGGTGGAACTCGGCCGCCGCGGCGATAGCCGATCCGGTGCGTTTGCTCGGGGAGAGGCTCCTTGACCCAAGGCGGGGCCGGGTCGCCAGGCATTTGGCCCAGGCGTATGTGGCCTCGAATCGTGGCGGCTTTGTGGAGCAGCGGATCGCCATCGCCTTTGCCGCGTTGGAGCTTCTGTCCTGGCAGCGTGCCGTTCTCGAAGGCAGTGCCGACCCTGTGAAGCACGAGAACAAGAAGGCTGCCTGGCGGCTCCGCGCGATGCTGAAAGCGGCCAAGATCCCAATATCGCCAATTCCAGCACATCTTCCTGCGCTCAAGGCCTTCGCCAAAAAAGAAGGCCACAGCGACGCGCCTCAGGCGGTGGCTGAGGTCCGGCACCGCCTCACCCACCCAAAGGTGCTGGACGACCTCTATGACCGAGAGCATCTGCTCACCGAGGCCTGGTGGCTCACGGTTCGCTATCTGGAGCTGCTGATCCTGCACTGGGTTGGCTACACCGGGGGCGTCGTCGATCGAACCAAGCGGGGATGGCCACAGGTAGACACCGTGCCGTGGGCTCCATGACGCGACCAGGCTCGCCAACCTCCAATCACGTCAGCCACGGACCTAGAATGTTCCGGTTCCGCTCGAACGGCATGGTTGTCAGGTGCCTATTGAGCTGGATCGAGAGCTTCCTCTACTGGTTTGCGTACCGCAAAAGTTCCGCCGATACACGCTGTCGTTCGACAACGTGCTCTGATTTGCCCTTCTGCTCGCTTGACGCTCGCATCGTACGCGAGCCGGCAAGCCGGCTCTCGCGGCTTCGGAGCGTGACACCGCGGGCCCCGCGAGCCGTTTGCAGGATTAACGACCCATTGTAGGTTGGGCACATGGCACTCAAACGGATGGACAACGTCGGCATCGTCGTCGAGGACCTCGACGCGACGATCGAGTTCTTTCGCGAGCTCGGCCTCGAGCTCGAAGGGCGAGCCATGGTGGAAGGAGAGTGGGCAGGGCGCGTCACTGGACTGGGCGACCAGCGCGTCGAGATCGCCATGATGCGCACGCCGGACGGCCACAGCCGGCTCGAGCTCTCGCGCTTTCTCGCGCCGCGTGTGGTCGCCGATCACCGGAACGCCCCGGTGAACGCCCTCGGCTACCTGCGCGTCATGTTCGCTGTGGACGACATCGACGAGACGCTCGCCAGGCTCCGAAAGCACGGCGCGGAGCTCGTCAGCAGCGAAGTGGTCCAGTACGAAGACGCGTATCGGCTCTGCTACATCCGCGGGCCCGAAGGCCTTCTCATCGGGCTCGCCCAAGAACTCGGCTGAGCGCCGGGCAGGTCTTCTACGTAGAACCACAAGATTGCAGCAACCATGAGGAGGGCGGCCATCGGGCCGCTCTTCATGTGCGCAGCCGCGGTGCCCGGCCATGAAGCGAGAACGAGCACCGGCGGTGGGCTTGGGGCATATCTGGGGCATGAACCATCGGACAACAGCGGTCACGAGCGGACCGCAGCGGAAAGCCAGACCTCCTGGGCTTACCTGCATATACAGCAAGGAGCAGGCGTGCTCGACCAGCCGGTTTTGATTTCACACGGCAGCGGTCGCTGACTGACAGTTGCTCCTGCCAGATGTGACCGCGGGGCGACCGGTCGAGGGTCCTGCCGCGAAGGGCCGGCCCGGGGTCGGGTGAGAGGCAACCGACCACCGGACGCGGGAGGACGCCGCGTTTGAGCCGGCCCACTGGCTTAGGAAACGGCCACCGACCAACCGCGCTAATTGGCCCGCTCATCGTCGGGGGATTGGAGGTGGCCGAGAGGGTGGTGGGCTCAGCTGCCGGGAGGGTCTGGGTGGTGGGTGTTGGGGAGGAAGACCCGGAAGGAGGCGCCCCCGCCGGGGCGGTCTTGGACCCAGGCGTGGCCGCCGTGCAGGCTGGCGAACTGGGCGACCAGGGCCAGGCCGATGCCGGAGCCGGGGGCGTGGTCGGCGATGTTG
>DASRIN010000243.1:0-3912 GCA_035649975.1 Gemmatimonadales bacterium | reverse complement strand
CACCGAGGTGATCGAATCCTGGAAGGATCCCAACAGCGGTCCGCAGCGCTACCAGAAGGTCCTCGGGGTTTTCATCAGCCAGGATGCCAGCCTGCGTCGGGCCGGCGAGGATCAGCTGGCGAAGCGGCTACCCAACGTGATTCCCTCCCACAGTGTGCTGCCGGCAGAGGCCACCGGTGACCGCGACAAGGCCAGAGCCTGGTTCAAGGAGCAGGGGTTCGACGGAGTCGTCATCATGCGTCCCGTCAGGGTCGACAAGGAGACCACCTACGTACCGGGCAGCTCGTACGTTGTCCCTGCCGGGTATGGCTCGATGTATGGATACTGGGGGACCGGCTGGGGCCACGCCTACGATCCGGGCTACGTTCGGCAGGACGAGGTGGTCATGGTGGAAACGAACGTTTACAACGTCTCCAGCGGGAAGCTGGTCTGGGCCAGCCGGACCAAGACCTACAATCCGGAATCGGTGCGCCAGTTGGTCGACGAAATCGTGAACCAAACTGCCGCGGAAATGAAGAAGCAGAAGGTGGTTGCGGACTCCTAGCCGGACTGTCAGTAGTGACAGTTCCCGCTCGAGATCGGCGTTCCTAGGTTCACCGACGGGCCTGCTCGGGCTCGCCGGTCGCTCGCGTCCCTGCTATGTGCTCCGCTAGATCGCTCTTGGACAGGCCCTTCATGAACGGAGGCCACATGCGACTGCTCGGGACAGTATTGCTGCTCGCCGTTTCGGCCCCACTGAGCGCGCAGGAGGTTGACTCGGCCAGTCCCAAAGTTCAGGGGTACGCGCCGGGCCTGCCCACGGCACCGGTTCCTCAGAGCTCGCGAGTCAGCTCGGCGCTGGCCAGTACCATCGTTCTTCCGCTTCGACCCGAGGGCCAGCTGCGCGATGCGATGCGGGTTGCGGAAGAGGATCTCCGCCGGGCCGACACTCGACTCATCCGGGCCAGCCAGGGCAAGGATCACATCCGAACCCGGGCCGACCAGCAACGGGTGGAGCTGCGCCAGATCGAGACGAGGAGGAAACAGCCCAAGGCCGATGAGAAAGTGCTCGACGCTCAGAAGCGTGCCGCTGAGCGAGAGCTGCGGTGGACTCAGGAGCTTTACGCCATGGGTGACGTCGAGCTGGAGGCGGCCCGCGAGGCGCGCCGGCTGGCCCAGGCCAAGCAGCAGGCGCTCGAGCTCGAGCTCCAGCTGACCCAGAAACGAGAGGCCCAGGCAAGCTCGGCCAGTAGCGGATTGAATGTGGTGATTCGCGAGCTGGAGAAGCAGACTCTGGATGCGCAGAAAGAATACTGGAAGCTGGCGCACCAGCTCGCCTCGTCGGAGCAGGACCTGGCCGCCAGGCGGCTCGATCTCTATCGGTCCTCTCTGGAGCGGTAATACGTGAGGCCGGCAACCCTGCTGACGTTACTCCTGGCGCTGCTGGGCTGGCACCCACTCGCCCAGGCGCAGAACACCCAGTCGCCTCAAGCCCCAGATCAGGCGCGGGTGAACGAATCGGTGGCGGAGCAGCCCACCGCGCCGGTCATCGTGGACGGGTTTCCCCTGTTTCGGGTGCGAGGGATCTCGGTGTATCCTGCCGAACGCCGAGCTGCTGCGATCGCAGAACGGATCGCGGCATTAGCTGCGGATCGGAGGATTCCGGTCGAGTCGCTGGTGGTGCGGGAGACACCGCTGGCAGCCGTCCTGGCAGCGAGGGATCGGCAGGTGGTTTCGATCGTGGATGCCGACGCCCAAATCGAGGGTGTCGGTCGAGCCGTTCTGGCGGAGGCCTATCGGAGACAGATCGCGGTGGCGATCGAACGATTCCGGCACGACCGCGAGGCACCGGTCCTTTGGCGCAACATCGCCCGGGCGGCGGCCGCCACCCTGGTCTTGGTATTAGCCCTGTGGCTGGGACTCAGGCTGCTGCGCTCGACCCGCCGAATCCTGGATCAGCGGTACCGAGCCAGAATCCGCGATGTCCAGTTCCAGACCATCGAGATCATGCGCGCTGAGCACCTGTGGAAGGGGTTGCACCGCGCGTTCGTTGGGCTTGGTGTGGTGGCGGTGGTGCTCCTGGGCTACGCCTATCTGAACTACGTCCTGCTCCTCTTCCCCTGGACCAGAGGCCTCGGCACCCGGCTTTCCGATGTTGTGCTCGGGCCGGTGGCAGCCCTGGGCCTCGGGGCACTGCGATACATCCCGGATCTCGTTTTCCTGCTCATCCTGGCGCTGCTCACCCGAGCTGTGCTCCGAGTCGTCCACGTGTTCTTCGGTCGTCTCGGCGACGGAACCCTCAGGGTGGGGGATTTCGACCCCGACTGGGCGGTGCCGTCCGACAGGATTGTAAGGATCGTGATCATAGCCTTCGCGCTGGTCGTCGCGTATCCCCACATACCCGGGTCCGGCTCGGAAGCGTTCAAGGGGATTTCTCTGATGATAGGCCTGATCTTCTCCCTGGGCTCATCCTCTGTCATCGGCAACGTGATCGCAGGGCAGAGTCTCGCCTATCGCCGGGCCTTCAAGGTGGGAGATCGGGTCAAGATCGGCGAGCACGTGGGAGAAGTGTCCCAGGTCCGGCTGCTGACCACCTACCTGCGGTCGCCCAAGAACGAGCAGATTGTGATCCCCAACTCCACCATTCTCAACACCGAGGTGGTGAACTTCAGCACTCTCGCCCGGCAGCAGGGCCTCATCTTGCATACCATGGTGGGGATCGGCTACGAGACCCCGTGGCGGCAGGTGGAGGCAATGCTGCTTGAGGCAGCCGCGCGCACGCCGGGGCTTCTCCGGCAACCCCCTCCGTTTGTGCTGCAGAGAGGGCTAGGAACGTTTGCGATCGACTACGAGATCAACGCGTACTGCGACAATCCGCAGTACCTTCTCGCGCTCTACAGTGCCCTACATGCCAGCATTCTGGACGTGTTCAATGAGTACGGCGTGCAGATTATGACGCCGGCATACGAGGGCGATCCGGAGCAGCCTAAGGTGGTGGCCCGCGACCAATGGTTCACTGCGCCCGCTCGACCGACCGACGTCGCGCCGGTGAGCGAGCGGGCCGGCGCAGGCGCAGCGAAATGAACCAGTCGCCAGAACTCTTGAGGAGGTGCACCATGTCGTGGACCATGCGGTTGGCTCTGCTTTGCGGAGCCACCCTGGCTATTCCGGCTTCGGGATTTGCCCAGGCGCCCACTAATCAGCAAGCTGCCGCACCCCTCTCGGCCGAGGAAGCTCAGGCCTACGCCCAGAGGACGGCGAACCTGGGCCTCATCGTCTTCCCCGCCAAGGGGCAGAGCAAGGACCAGCAGGCGCTGGATCAGAAGGAGTGCTACACCTGGGCGGTGGCCAACACCGGGGTCGATCCCGACAAAGTGAGCGTGAACGCTGATTCCGCTGCGGCCGCAGGCGAGGCCAAGGGGGATTCGGCAGCAACCGGCGCTGGAGCCCGGGGTGCGGCCCGAGGCGCAGCGGGCGGGGCCGCGGTTGGCGCCATTGTCGGTGACGCCGGCACGGGTGCCGCTGTCGGTGCTGTCACCGGGTTGGCGGCGGGACGCCGAGCCAAGAAGCAGGCCCAAAAGCAGGGCGAGCAGCAGGCGGTGGCGCAGGCTCAGTCTCAGGCGGCAGGCAAGATCGACACCTTCAAGAAAGGGATGTCTGCCTGTCTCGAAGGGAAGGGCTATACGGTGAAGTAGCGGGGGCCCTAAGTCGAGTCTTTTCGCTCAGCCTGGCGTTTGGGGGGAGGCAGCGTCAGGCTATCCGTCACCGGATCCCATCCACCGCCCAGCGCCTTGTAGAGCTGCACGACAGCCACCCTGTGCTGCCGCTGCAGTTCCGATTCCTGCAGCTCCGCATCCAGCTGGGTCCGTTGAGCATCGAGCAGGTTGAGATAGTTGTCGACCCCACCCTCATAGCGCAGTCCCGCCAGCACCA
>DASRIN010000242.1:0-6748 GCA_035649975.1 Gemmatimonadales bacterium | reverse complement strand
GGCAGTCCGGCATTGATCATGGTGGCGAACTGCCGGGTAAAGATGACGATGTCGCGGGTCTTGACCTTGCCCTTTCGAAGGCTGCCGAGGGTGATCTTGGTAGGCGCCTCCCGGACGCTGACCAGAATCAGGCGGTTCTTGCGCAGGTAGGCGCTCACTTCCGCCTTGGACTTGACGTCCACCTGCCCCTTTTGAATCTGCCCGTTGGCGGCGTTACGCGCGGTGTATTCGAACAGTGGCATCGGTCCTCTCCCGATTCGTGAGACGCCCTACCGGCGGAGCCCGGCAGATCGCTGCGGCTGCTGCTGGGTACGATCGCCGGTGCCGATGTCCTGATCCTCCATCGGCGTCACTCCGATCATCCGCAGGAACTCCTTCGGGTCGTGGGAGACCCGCTCGCACTCTTCCTGGGATACCTCACGACTGGTGTAGAGCTGGAACAGGGCATCATTCATCGTCTGCATGCCGAACTTCTTACCCGACTGCATGGCAGAGTAGATCTGGTGGATCTTGTCGTCCCGGATGAGCGCGCGGATGGCCGGGGTGGCAACCATGATCTCCGCCGCCATGCACCGGCCCCGTCCCTTGACCTTGGGCAGCAGCGTCTGGGTGATAACGCCCTCCAGCACGAAGGCGAGCTGGGCCCGTACCTGCGACTGCTGATTTGAGGGAAAGACGTCGATGATGCGGTTGATGGACTCTGCCGCCGAGTTGGTGTGCAGCGTCGCGAGCACCAGGTGGCCGGTCTCGGCGATGGTCAGCGCCGCCGCGACGGTCTCCAGGTCTCTCATCTCTCCTACCAGAATCACGTCGGGGTCTTCGCGCAGGGCGTACTTGAGAGCGGCGGCAAAGGTCTTGGTGTCGGTGCCGATCTCGCGCTGGTTGACGATACAGGACTGATGCCTGTGGATGAACTCGATCGGGTCTTCCACGGTGATGATGTGGCCCTTCCGCTCCTTGTTGATCTTGTCGATGATGGCGGCCAGCGTGGTCGATTTTCCTGAGCCGGTCGGGCCCGTTACCAGGATCAGGCCGCGCGGCCGCTCGGCCAGCTTGGCGAGCACCGGTGGAAGGCCTAACTCCTGAAACGTTCGCACATTGAAGGGAATCATGCGGATTACCATGGCCACGCAGCCGCGCTGCTTGAACACGTTGCCACGGAACCGGGCCAGGTTCTGAATGCCGAACGAAAAGTCCAGCTCGTCGTCGGTCTCGAAGCGCTTCTTTTGGTTTTCGGTCAGGACTGAATAGGCCAACTGTAGGGTGTCTTTGGGTGTCAGCACATCGGGCACCGAGCTGTCGACGATGTCGCCATCGACCCGCAGCTTGGGCCGCTCGGCCGCAGTGATGTGGAGGTCGGAGGCGTCCTTCTGGATCATTTCCTCCAAGAGCGCCCGCAGATTCAACGTCATTCGGCTGTCTCCTTGACCACTTCCTCGAGGGTGGTGACCCCGCGCTCGATCTTCTTCATGCCGTCCATGCGCAACGTCAGCATGCCCTCGGAGACCGCCTGGTCCCGAATCTCCGCGACCGAGGCTCCCCGCAGGATCATCCGCCGCAGCTCGGGGGACAGGGCCATCACTTCGTACAGGCCGGCTCGCCCCTTGTAGCCGGTGCCGCTACAGCTATCGCAGCCGGCACCCTTCATGAACGTGAGCTTGCGAAGACTTTCAAGATCTGTGCCCAGTGCAGTCAGCTCGGGATCGCTGTATTGGTGCTCGCCCTTGCAGTCCTTGCAGATGCGCCGTATCAAACGTTGCGCTACTACGAGATTTACGGCGCTGGCCACGTTGAAGGCCTCGATGCCCATGTCGATCATACGAGTGATGGTGCTGGGCGCGTCGTTGGTGTGCAGGGTGGACAGCACCAGGTGACCGGTGAGCGCTGCCTTGATGGCAATGCCCCCGGTCTCCAGGTCCCGGACCTCACCGATCATGATGATGTTCGGGTCCTGCCGCAGGAACGCTTTCAGGGCGGCCGCGAAGGTGAGTCCAATTTCGTTCCGGACCAGGACCTGATTGATGCCCATCAGGTTGTACTCGACCGGATCTTCCGCGGTCATGATGTTTACTTCCGGCGTGTTGATCCGGGAGAGCGCAGAGTAGAGCGTTGTGGTCTTGCCCGAGCCGGTGGGTCCCGTCACCAAGACCATGCC
This sequence comes from Gemmatimonadales bacterium, assembly GCA_035649975.1. GTDB lineage: Bacteria > Gemmatimonadota > Gemmatimonadetes > Gemmatimonadales > GWC2-71-9 > CAVVWJ01. The sequence continues at coordinate 4,593 of DASRIN010000242.1, read as the reverse complement.
GTAGGGGTTCAGGATGGCCTTCATCAAGTCCTTCTCGGCCTTGGGCTCGAAGCCGAACTTGGTGAGGTCCAGGGTAAGATTTCCCTTGTCGAGAATACGAAGCACGATCTTCTCGCCGAACAGCACCGGCAGGGTGGAGACGCGGAAGTCGATGACCCGGGTTCCCATCTTCAGCTTGAGGCGGCCGTCCTGCGGCACCCGCCGCTCGGCAATGTTCAGCTGCGATAGGATCTTGACCCGGGAGGTGAGCGCCGCCTTCATCTTGAGCGGCGGCCGCATAATCTCGAGCAGCGCGCCGTCGATGCGGTAGCGCACCCGGATTTCGTGCTCGAAGGGCTCGATGTGAATGTCACTGGCTCCGCGGCGCACCGCGTCGGTCAGGAGTCCGTTGATCAGCTTGACCACTGGCGCGTCGTCGATCTGCGCCTGGGTTACGGCCTCGTCCTCTTCCTGCTCGACGACTTCGACGTCCTCAGCCGACTCCTCCATGTCCTTGAGGATGTTCTGGAGCTGCTGATCCGAAGCCTCATAGTGCTTCTCGATCAGATTGCGGAGGGTGTACTCGCCGGCAATGACGGGAAACAGGTCGAACCGGGTAATGAACTTGAGGTCCTCGAGCAGCCCCAGATCGGTGGGATCGGCCATGGCGACCGTAAGCGTGCGACCCTCTCGCTTGAGGGGGAGGACCACGCTCTTGGTGGCCATATCGGCCGGCACCAGCTTGATGATCTTGGGATCGACTTCGAAGCGGGATAGATCGACGGCGGGCATGCGGTATTGGCGGGCCAGGACCTTGGTGATCTCCAGCTCCTGGACGAGCCCGAGCTTCACCAGCACGTAGCCCAACCGGTGCTTGGTGTTCTTTTGCTCTGCCAGGGCCTGGGCCAGCTGCTCGCGAGTGACCAGGCCCTCGCGGAGCAGGATTTCGCCGAGCCGATCACCACCGGCCGCTGCCGTTGCCATGATCTCGCCGCGTTGAGGGCAATGGGTTGGACAGGGGTAATATCGGCCGCTCGCGCTCTGAACCTTAGCCAGCAGCTAGTGAACAGTGAGCCGATCCTGCAGCCTTTCGACCGCCGCAGGGCCCAAGCCCGGCACCTGTCCCAGCTGCCCCACCGAGGAAAAGGGGCCGTGCTCATTGCGATAGCGCAGGATCGCTGCCGCTTTGGCGGGACCGACCCCGGGCAGGGAGTCTAACTGTTGGACAGTGGCCGAGTTGATGTTAAGCGGGGCAGTCGGGCAGCGGGACAGCGGGGCGGCGGGCTCAGCGCATGAGGCTGCTTGCCCGCTCGGAATTCCTATCCCGCGGCCGCGCGATCCCACCGCCCCGCTGAAAACCACGTGCTGCTTGAGGTTCTGGAGCAAAGCAGGACCGATGCCCGGGACCCGATCGAGCCCGGCCAGACTGCCGAAGGGTCCGTGGTCAGTGCGATCGGCGAGGATGGCTTTGGCCAGGCGCGGCCCCACCCTGGGCAGGCGGGTAAGCTCGGAGAGCGGTGCCCGGTCCACATCGATCGTTTCACCGGAGCCAAGCGGCCGGCCCTGCTGCATAGCGCTGTCCCGCTGCGCGCGAGGAGAACCAGGCTGGAGCGTGGCGAGCAGCTGCACTCCACCCGGAGACTCGCCCGGTCTGGTCAGGAGATAGCGCACACCCTGACCGGCGACGGCCAGCGCGAGCAGCAGGAGCAGTGCCCGGGTTTCGGGAGGCGGCATCGAGAGAGCGGGACTGGTAATCGGGAACCAGCAACCAGGAAAGCGTAGGAGAAAACGCGAGCAAGAGGTAGGAATTTTTGGGCAGGATGGAGCAAAGTTCTGCGGTTACTCCCGTCCCTCCCTTCTAATCAACTCCACGGCAACGTCGCCGACGACCTGCAGGCTCGCCGCACTCACCTTGTCAATGGTGTCGTACTGCGTGTGCCATGCGGGATAGTCGAAGTCCACCACGTCGATGGCCCTGATACCGGCCTTCTGCAGCTCCAGGTGATCGTCAATGAGGGTGTGTCTTGGCGAAGCGATGAAGTAGCCGCCGTATCCCAGCTCCTTGGCCGAGTCCCAGACCAGCTCCACGACTTCGGGCGCACCGACCAGCGAATTCCCCTCCTGGTAGATCTGGAGATCCTTGTCGGCGACCAGGTCGAAGAGCACTGCATAGAGCGGGCGACCGCCAGGCAGTTGATGAGCACCGTAGTAGCGCGAGCCGATGAGTACATCGTTCGGCGACTTGGTAAAGTCGCCGTAATCCTCTCCGTCGACGAACAGCAGATCGACGCCGATCGCTGGTGGGGTACGCTTCAGCACGTCGGCCACTCCCAAGAGCAGCGCGACACCGGAGCCCCCGTCGTTCGCTCCCAGCACGGCGTGGCTGGAGTCCCGGGAGGTAGGACTGTCCGATACCGGTCTGCTATCCCAGTGAGCCAGCAGCAGCAGTCGCTTGTCCGCCGCCGGATTGAAGCGGGCGATGAAATTGCGGAGCGGGAGCTTGGTCTTGGCGGCGGTGACGTGGGTCCAGCTCTGGACAACGACGGTATCGGCCCGCTGCCGCAGTAGGCTGTCGAGCCAGTTGCCCATTTTCTCGTGGGCTGGGGTGCCTGGCACCCTGGGCCCGAATGCCACCTGGCTTTGGATGTAGCTGAACGCGCTGGTCCCGACGAACTCCTGGGGCGGCTTGGGACGCTCCCGGCAGGAGAGGACCGCCAGGACAGCCACGGCGAAGGCGGCACGGATGGGGCGATGCATGGGCTGGAAACGTAACTCAGGGCAGGCTCTATCGATAATCGCCCGCATACAGCGACAGCTGGAGTGAAAGCAAGAGAAAGATCTGTGAGGTGCGCCGGCTCAGGTGGCGGGCATCATTGATCGAGTACCCGAACTGGAAGCCGCCGCTCACCGTCTTCAGCAGGTCGGTATCCAGTCCACCTCGGATCTCCTGCCGGCGCACGTCGGACACCACGGTGCATTCGATACTGAATCCCTGCTCCAGACAGGTGAGCGTCTTGGAGGAGACTGCCGTCAGGTTGGATCGGACCCGCTTACGACTGCGACTGATGGCCGCCGGCAAGGCAAACGCGTAGTTGAGGGAGCCGGTGATGTCGTCCTGGTCGAGCAGGGTGGCGTTACCGTTGCTCTCGGTGCGCTGCGAGCGGCTGGAGAGCGCGGCGGTAACGGCCAGGCCGTTGCGGAAGGAGAGCTGCATGTCGGGCGTAACGGTCGAGGATGAGGTAGCACTCTGGGCACCCCCGAAACCGCCCGGTTGGCTGGAGGTGCCTTCACGGAAGCGGACGCCGGCCCCCGCGGCCAGCAGCGCGACCGCGCCGCGCGAGAACGTGCGGGTCCAGCGAAGATTGCCGACCGGCCAGTCCCGCTGGCGGGTTGTGGTCTGGCTGAACTCGTCGCCCAGTTGCTGGAATCGGTCAACGCGAGTGAGCGAGTAGGAGACGGCCGCGGTGAAGCCGAGGGGCAGGTCGGCCCCGGTGGACATCGTCGTCGTTTTGGATTCGGTGGCGCCACGGGCCGCTTCATCTTCCTGGCTCAAGAAACGGTCCAGACCTCCGAGCGCCAGCATATAACCGAGTCCGGGATCGAAGACGTTGAGGTCGTAGGTCGACGACCGGGTAAGTCGGGTGCTCACATCAACCGGCCGCACCCGGGCGACAGCCCTGCCGATGGCACTGCTGTCCCCCCACGCCTGGCGCAACGCTCTCCCGAGGTCCAGCGACACCCCGATATCTCGGGTCCGGGAATTGTTCAGCGTCTGCGGCAGAATGAACGCTCCGCTGTCGCCAGACTCCCGGACCGGCTCCCGGCTCGAGAGTGTGCGGGACAGTATGAAGTTGCTGGAGGTGGACAGCCGAGGCCGCAGCCACGAGCTGAGTCGCGGCGTCAGGGCCAGCGCCGTGGTCACAGAGCGGTCGCGTTCTACCCCGACCGGTATGCCGAGCAAGAGCTGGCGCTCGGCGTAGGCCAGCCGCCCCAGGGTGGTCGAGTCCGGGTATACCCGGAGATCCCGGGTGCTGGTGACATCTGAATTAAAGGAGAGCATACCCAGCGGCTGCCAGGTCAGTCCGCCGGAGTTGCGCCAGAGATGCGTCAGGGACAAGGTCGGTTGCACCAGCTCGTCATCCGGACGCGAGACCGGAACGGAAAAGAGAGCATAGTCGGCCCGATCCTTGGAGAGCCCGCTGCTCCACCGGATGCCGGTCGGAAATGGGGTGAAAGTCGAGTTGCGAAGTCCCTTGCCAGCCTCGCTGTCGCGAAGCCATTTGGGCAGGCCTTTGATCAGCCCGTCCAGCGGCAACTTCGGCCCCTTGCGGGCCAGCTGGAGATTGTACCCCAAGACCATGGAGTAGGCGTCGCCGTTGGCGTCGGACAGCTCGGTCCGGGTCCGTCCGTGGCTCAACAAGCCTACCATCGACAGAGGATCGACGAAGCCGCGGACCATCCAGTTGGCGCCGCGCTGGCTCCGACGGATTGCAAGGTTGTAATTCGTGCTCCAGGAGTGGGGAGTACGCAACCCGGTCAGCGCGTCCCCTCTGATATCCGTCCCCGTCAGCAGCTGAGGATCGACGTTGCTCTGGGTGTACGCAACCGAGAGCG
>DASRIN010000241.1:0-3330 GCA_035649975.1 Gemmatimonadales bacterium | reverse complement strand
GGGTTTTCCAGTGGCAGTTTTCGCACGCTGCCGAACCCGGCCGAGAGGGCGAGCTCGCGGAGCTTCGACTCGGGTAACCCACAGGTGCCCAGCCCCTCCCCGCCGTTGGCCAGCGAGGTTGTCATGCAGTACACCATGCTGAATCCGTAGAAGAGCGAGGCCAGCGGCCCCGTGTTCTCCTCCGGCTTGTCCGAGCAGTTGATGTCCAGGCAGAGGTAGGTCCCGCCAGGCCGCAGCGCATGGCGAATCCTGCCCAGGAGCCCGCGAGGATCGACGGCGTCGTGAATGACGTCGAACGTGGTGATCAAATCGTACTGGCCTGGAATTGCCTTGGACGCGTCGAGTCGCTCGAACTTGACCTGGGAAGCAACGCCTGCTGCCTGGGCGTTGGCCGTCGCCCGGTCGATGTTCGGCTGGTAGACGTCGTAGCCGACGATACGAGACTTGGGGAAGGCCTGGACAAACTTGATGACGGCTCGGCCCCGCCCGCAGCCCACGTCGGCGACGTCGATGCCCCGGTCAAGGGCCGCCTTGACAGCCGGCACGGCCGGCAGCCACTCCTGCACGAGGAGGTTCTCGAACCATCCCGCTGTGAAGCGATCCATGCCGTGATAGGTCGCGTCGGGGTATTCGGCCTGCGCCACCCCGCCTCCTTCCTTGAACGTCTGGGCGAGCTTGTCGATGGGGCGTAGCATCCCCATCAACATCTCCCAGACGCCGCCGAAGAAGACTGGCCCGGTCTCCTGGGCCAGCGCGGGGGCATGCTCGGGAGGAAGGGTGAATCGATCGGTGGCGGGGTCGTAGGTCAGATAGCCCGTGCTGGCCATGGCCCGGAGCCACTCCCGGGTGTAGCGCTCCTGAACCCCAGCCCGCTGCGCCAGCTCCGCGCTGGAGGCCGGTCCTTGTGCATGCAAGTCCTTGAAGAGCCCCAACTTGTCTCCAAGGGCGCCGAGCACCACCGTGGTGAGAGCACTGGTGTCTCCGAGCACCTTGTGAACGAACTGTTCCATCTTCTGCTGGTCGATCGGGCCGGTTGCCATGTCGGCCTCCTTACTTGATTCGTCACCTCGCTCTTGCGTCTGTGCGCCGAACGATTTCCGGTTCAGCTGCTCGTTTTGCGGCGTCTGCTGAAACCGCATGGGTCGGCCCGTCCCGCGGCATCTGGGACAGTTCCCCTCGGCCGACCGAGGCTCATTGCGGGAGCTTGTATCCGACGACCTTGCCGATCAGTGCCAGAGCCTTCATCACCCCGCGGGACGGCTTCACCGAGATGACCTCGTGCGGGTGTTCCGAGAACAACATCGAAACCAGAATGGCCGACCGCAGACCCTTCGGCGGGAGCTTCACGCCACACGAGCAGACCAAGGCATGAAGCCGCCAGAAGAACCGCTCGAACTCCAAGGCGGGCTTGTGGACGTTGATCAGCCTCACCTCTTCCCCACTCTCGTTCTTGAGGGTATGGGGTGTGCCCGCCGGAACGGTGACCGCCTCACCCGGGGCCAGCTTCCGCCACTGGCTGCCGACGCAGACATCCAGCGTCCCTGACACCACCGCGTAGCTCTCCTCCGCGGTCGGATGAGTGTGCAGGGGCGGACCCGCAAAGCTCGGGGCGAGCACATTGACGGCCTCAAACAGTTCGCCCCCCGTGTCGGCGGTCGACTTGGTGATCTCCCACCACATGCCGATCGGACCGAAGTCCAGAACGCGGTTTTGGCTCGCGGATCCCATGCCTCTCCTTTGTCCTGTGACGCTGCCACTCGCGCGGCCGAACGTCAAGGTTGACCGGACGCGAGCGGCGCTGATTGTAACATACGAACTGTAATTCCCGGGCTCCGGTCGAATCGCTTGTTAGACGCAGCCTCAGGCGACAGCTCCACCTCTCTTGACCCCTCGTGCTTGCCACCGCTCCTCCAAGAAATCAATAACCGCTTGCTGGAAGCTCGGCTGGAAGGGCGTTGACCCGTGATCGCCCTCACATGCTCCGGGGCGCACGTTAGGAATCACTTCTAGAAGCCTCCCAATCGCTTGGTTGGCTACATCCGCTTTACCGTTGAGCACCAACACCTGCACTCCGACCTTGCGCAGGGCCTCCGGTGAGATCGGTTCGGCCATGGCACCGCGCAGGACGGCGGCTAGCACCTTGGGATCCGCACCAGTTGCCCGTGCCATGATCACCTGCGCCGTCATCAGGTTGCCACGATCTATCTCACCGCGCTCTAATATGTTTGCTCCTTCCTCGGCGTGTGCCCGCATGGTGAGCGGTTTTGGCAGGTGATCGGGTATCGGCCAGCTCTTAGGCAATTCCATCCCCTCACCCTCTAGGATGTAATCCCCAACCCCCGCAAGAATCGCTGACTTGACCTGGGGGATTCCTAGAGTAAGCACCTTGGCCGCGGTAACCGAGCCCATAGAGAAGCCGACTACGTCGGAAGCGTTAATGCCGAGGTGTTCGATCAGGGCGGCTGCGTCCCGAGCCATCGCCGAGTTGGCAAATGCGGCGGCGGTGTGGGGTTTGTCCGACGCGCCGAATCCTCGCATGTCTGGAACAATCACACGAGCGCCCACCCCCAGAAGGCGGTGGATCAGGCCGGGCCTTCCCTGGTCGGGAGGGTCCGGCATGGGCGGCGCGAATCCCATTTCCTGGCGGAACAGCGAGAGGGTCCTTTCGAGGACGGGGCGTGAGTGGTCGAAGTGGCCGAAGTTCCCCAGGCCGTCAAGGCCGTATCCGTGCAGCAGCATGACTGCCGGGCCCGCGCCCTCATCGTGGTAGGCGATCCGAGTCCCATCAAATGAGGTGAAACTGTCCATTCCAATCCCCGGTAGGCTTACAGCGTCTCTGCTGCGTCTAACGTCCAAGCTCAGCGACCGCCGCCGAGCGGAACGCTGCAATGCAACCGCGACGCCACCAGTGGCACCCGGCGGAACCTCAGGCCTGCTCGATATTCACCGTCCAGTTGATGCCGAACCGGTCTTTGAGCCACCCCACTTCTCCACCCCAGGACTGTTTGGCGAGTGGCCCCAGGACGGTTCCGCCCTCGGCCAGCCCATTGAAGATCCCGGAGAGCCGGTTCCTGTCGCTGCCCCGAAGGGCGATGGCCATGTTGTCTCCCGCCTTGGCTGGATAACTGGGGTGGCCATCGGTGGCGAGAAGCACCGCCCCGTCGCTCTCCAGCCGGAGCGCTTGCAGGTCCAGGTTTCCTCCCAGCAACTTGTGATAGAACTCCAGCGCCTCGCGGGCCCGCCCCTGAAAGTTGATGTAGGGATCCATATGGATTTTGCTCATTGTTGGCTCCTTGTCACATCGGTTGAGGTTAGGTTCGGCCCTCCTAC
>DASRIN010000240.1:0-8745 GCA_035649975.1 Gemmatimonadales bacterium | reverse complement strand
GGCCCGCTTCGACATACCGGCGCTCGCGCGGGATTTCAGGATTGAGAGGGGGTGCTGCTAGTCTCGGCGTGTGCGCCGGAAAGCTAAACGGTCGGGCGGTCAGTTGGTGGGGCGGTCTAGTCTTCCTTGGGATCGACGTCGTGATCCTTCGCGTCGATGTCACCGCGGTTATCGGTGACGATCAGCAGGACGTCGTACTTGCCGCGGCTGGCGTAGGTGTGCACCGGATTCCGCTCGCTCGAAGTAGCCCCGTCGCCGAAGCTCCACTGCCAGGCCACCACGGCTCCGTCATCGTCCTTGCTCTTGTCCACGAAGGCGCAGGTGAGACCGCTGCAGTGCACCTCGAAGTCGGCATCGGGCGGATGATTGTCACGATTGTCGATGGTAGCGAAGGCACTGAACGAGGTCTTGAGGCTGGAGGTCGCTACGACTCGGGCTTCGCCGGTCTGGAGGCCCACCTTGTCCCCCAGCACCACCTCGGCCTCGGCTAATCCGCTGCTACTGGTCTGGACCGTCGAGGGTGCGATCTGCGCGCCATCGCCGGCGGAGATGAGTTCGAACTCGACGGTGGCCCCCTCGACCGGGTTGCCTTCCGCATCAGTCACCAGGACCACGAGCGGTGCGGGGAGCGGCTCTCCCACGTCGGCGCTCTGCGCATCGCCGTCAAAGACTCGGATGGAGGTCGGTGCCGGGGTCGGTGCCGGCCCTTCCGGTGCCCCGTCTCCCGGCAAGAGCAGGTCTCCCCCGCCACACGCCGAAAGCAATCCGGCGAGCAGTGCCCGTGAAAGCAGACTCCTGGATCGGGAGGGAAAAGCCAGCATACCGGGACTCGGAAAGTTGACTCTTCCAAGCTAAATATCCCTCGGCAGGTTCGAAGTGACCGGAGGCACAGGGCCGCAAGCAGAATGAAGGTGGTAACTTACGGCACTCACCTCACGCACCTTAGCACTGCCATCTCTGGCACTCCCCGGTCTCGACAGCGGTCCTGTCTGTCCCCAACTTGGCACATGCCAATCTCCCGACGGGAGTTCATCGCCGACCTCGGCGGATTCGCGCTGGGGATGGGCGCTCACCGTTTGCAGCGGCCAGACTTGGTGCTGTACCGCGCCCACGTGATCACGATGAACCCGGCACAGCCGTTCGCCGAAGCGCTGGCCATCGAGGGAGACCGGATCCTCGCGGTGGGCTCGACTGCTGAGATCCGCGCACTGGCCCGCCGGGGCACCCGGCAGGTTGACGTCGGCGGCAAGACTATGGTCCCGGGTTTCATCGACGCCCACTCCCATCCTGTATACGCTGGCCGGCGGCATCTCCGCTGGGTTGACTGCGACCTGCGCTCGATCGGCGCCATCCAGTCCGCGCTCCGCGCCGATGCGGCGAAGAAGCCGGCCGGCTCCTGGGTGCTCGGCTTCAAGTACGACGACACCAAGACCGCCGAGCGGCGGTTTCTCACCCGAGACGACCTCGACGCGGTCAGTACCGACCGTCCGATTTTCGTGGAGCATCGGGGAGGACATACCGCGTACGTCAACTCGTTGGCATTGGTCCGTGCCGACATCACCGAGGAGAGCCCCGATCCTCCTGGCGGGCGCTACCAGCGGGACCCCACCACGCACAGGCTCACCGGACGCCTGCTGGAACGGGCGATGGAGCGGCTGCAGGAGAAGATCCCCGATACCTACAGCCCAGCCGACGATCGCGCCGCCGTCCGTCTGATATCAGGTAAGCTGGCGCAGGTTGGGATCACCTCGGTGCATGACGCCTTCGGCACCACTGCCGACCTCAGGGCCTACCAGGACGCACACGAGGCCGGAGACTTGCTCACCCGGATCTACTGCCTGATTGGCTACGTCGACATCGACAAGATGATCGCGGCTGGGGTGCGGACCGGCCTAGGCGACGAGTGGGTCAGGGTCGGAGCGATGAAGGCAACCTGCGACGGCTCCATCTCGGAGCGCACCGCCCGACTGTCCCAGCCCTACATCGGCCGTCCCAACGATTTCGGGATCTTCGTGACCGAGGAGCCAGAGCTGTACCAATTGGCCCGCAAGGCCCACGCAGCCGGCTGGCAGGTCGGCATCCACGCCAATGGAGATGCGGCGATCGACCGGGTCCTCGGCATCTACGAGCGGCTCCAGAAGGAGCTGCCCCGCAAGGATCCCCGATTTCGGATCGAGCACTGCACCGTGATCACTCCCAGCCTGGTGCAGCGGATCAAACAGCTGGGTGCGATTCCGACGCCCTTCTCGACCTACGTGTACTTCCACGGAGAGAAGATGCGGGAGTATGGGGAGGACCGGCTCAACCGGATGTTCGCCCACCGGAGTTTTCTGGACGCCGGCATTCGGGTCACCGAGGCGTCGGACTATCCGCCGGGACCGTTCGAGCCGATGATGGCATTGCAGTCGATGGTTACCCGCACCGACATGAACGGCCAGGTGTGGGGACCGAAGCAGCGGATCAGCATCGAGGAGGCGCTACGGGTGGCCACCCTCAATGGCGCATATGCTTCCTACGAAGAGAGGCTCAAAGGATCTCTGGAGGAGGGCAAACTGGCGGACATGGTGGTACTGGGACGGAATCCACTGAAGGAGGATCCTGCTTCCATCATCACCATACCCATCGAGCGGACCATGGTCGGAGGCCGTTGGGTCTACCAATCCTGAGCTGCCGTGTCGCCGTTCCTCACGACGACACTCTTGACACATTCCCATATCGGCATATATAATCTGCTATGGCCCGTGCAGCGACCACGACGGATGCGTTCAATGCGGTGGCCGAGCCCCAGCGGCGCCAGATCCTGGACCTCCTCGCCGCGGGCGAGCTGCCGGTGAATGATCTGGTCGCCCTGCTCGGCCTGGCTCAGCCGCAGGTCTCGAAACACCTGAAGGTCCTGCGAGAAGTTGGCCTGGTACACGTGCGGGACGAGGGGCGGCAGCGGCTCTACCGGCTGAACGGCCGGTCTCTCAAACCGATTCATGACTGGGTCAGCAACTACCGGGAGGCGTGGGAGGAGCGGTTCCAGGCACTGGAGCAGCTGTTAGAGGAACTAAAACATGACGAGGAGAACGACCATGGCAACGGCGAGTAGCGGTACAGCGGTGGTGACGCTTCCCACGGATACGCAGATCCTGATCACCCGCGACTTCGCAGCACCCAAGCATCTGATCTACAAGGCGTGGACCACGCCCGAGCTCATCAAACGCTGGTGGTCGGCCAACCGGGGAGAGGTTATCCTGGCCGAGGTGGACCTCAGGGTCGGCGGCAAGTGGCGGTACGTGATGCTGGCGGATGCGCGATGCTTCCCCCAGGCGTCTCCCGGCGCTGGCGGGGTTGAGGTTGGATTCCACGGAGAATACCGGGAGATCGTCCCCAACGAACGGATCGTGAGCACCGAGGTGTTCGAGGGAGCTCCCGAGGCAGAAGCGGTGGACACGCTGACGTTGACCGAATCGGGCGGCTGCACCACGCTCACCATTCTGGTGCAGCACCAGACCACGGAGCATCGCGACATGCACATCGAGTCCGGCATGGAGGCCGGACTGCAGGACGCGCTCGACTTGCTGGAAGGCGTGGCGATTTCGCTGGACGGGGATACAAAGTCTCCCTCTTGACAATAGTCGTTACAACAACTAATCTGTCGCCATGGCACAGACCATCGGCCGGGAGATCCGGCAAACCAAGCCGTTTCAGTCCCTGCAGCAGCAGGTGGTCCTCAACCTGATGCGGACCACCAGGGCAGTGGAGGAGAGCTGGATCCAATACCTGAAGCGGACCGAGGGAATTTCACCCAGCCAATTCAACATCCTCCGGATTCTCCGCGGCGCCCGGCCGAACCCCGTCAAGATCAGCGAGATCGCCGATCGCATGGTCACCCGGGACCCCGACGTAACGCGCCTGGTGGACCGCCTGATCAAGCAGGGCCTGGTCCGGCGGGAACGGTGCACTGACGACCGACGAGTAGTCTTCGTCGAGATCACCGGAGCAGGGCTGGCGCTTCTCGCACGGCTGGATGAGCCGGTCCTCGACTACGTTGCCTCCGCGATGGCGGGATTGAAGCGGCAACAGCTCAGGACATTGGACACGCTCTTGGACGAGGTCAGGGCCGGGATCCAACCCTACCCCTGATTCTTTGGCGAGAATATCTGTTACAACGGATAACCTCAACACAAGGAGCTAGCCATGCCGGCCGACGTTCTCTCCCCGCGAGTCCTGGGAGGCATCGCACTGCTGACCGGGCTCACTCTCGCGCTTTCGGCTGAAACCGGGGGCGACCCGGGACGCAGCCACCTCGGCCGGCGGGAGAGGATCGGCGCCGGAACGGTGCAGAGCTTCCTTACCCTGGATCCGAGCGGCGCTCCCGTCGCACTCGGGGTCACCCTCTCTCCCGGCGCACTGGAGCAGCTGCCCCAGTCGCCCAACACCGTGAGCCGCTGCTTCGACCTAGACGGCAACGGCCGTCATACGCTGCACGAGTGCATCGGCGACGAGGAGCGGATCCTGGATATCCCCGAGGACCTGGGGGCCAAGCTCCCCTTCCGCTGGATCAGCGTGAACTGGAACGCCCACGGCCACATCCCGCCCTACAACTATTCCCACTTCGACTTTCATTTTCACACCGGGCCCCGGGAACGGATCGAGTCCATAAAGCCGGGCCGCTGTGGCGAGCTGGCCGACTGTGGCGACTTCAAACGCGCTACCCAGCCGGTCCCGGCGCGCTATATACCGGCCGGCTACATCGACGTCGGCGCGGTGGTGCCCCGGATGGGCAATCACCTGCTGGACTCCCAGTCGCCCGAGCTCAAGGACTCGCTGCCGTTCACTAGCACGTTCATCCTGGGTGCGTACGAGGGCGAGCTGATCTTCTGGGAGCCGATGATCACCCTCGACTACTTGCTTAAGACGGCGAATTCCTGCACCGAGATCCGGCAGCCCCAGGCGTTCCGCCAAGCGGGATACTATCCCACACAGTATTGTGTGAGGCAGGATGGGAAGGGCCACCGGACGGTGTCGCTGGAACAGTTCCGGTACTCAGAAGCGCAGTAGCGTCTGAGTGCGCAGCTCGCTGTTGGCGCGTAGGGAGCAATCGAGCGGCTTGCGCTCGGTAGTGACTCTCGCTGCGACGCCAAGATCAACCTAATTCTCATGGAGATATGTCATGCCAGACAAGAAGATCATCGCCGTTGTTGGTGCCACCGGCGCGCAGGGTGGGGGACTGGCGCGCGCCATCCTGGCCGATCGGAGCGGCGGATTCGCGCTTCGGGCCATCACCCGGAAGCCTGATTCCGACAAGGCCCAGGAGCTTCGGAATGCCGGAGCCGAGGTAGTGAAGGGCGACGCCGACGATCGGGCCAGCATCGAGCGGGCATTCCAGGGCGCCTATGGCGTCTTTGCGCTCACCAACTTCTGGGAGCACTTCTCGCCCGAGCGCGAGCTGGCCCAGGCCCGCAACATGGCGCAGGCGGGAAAATCCGCCGGGGTGCAACACGTGATCTGGTCCACCCTCGAGGATACCCGCGAGTGGGTGCCGCTGGAGGATGACCGGATGCCGACTCTCCAGGGTAAGTACAAGGTGCCCCACTTCGATGCCAAGGGTGAAGCTGACGCGAGCTTCCGCGACGCCGGGGTGCCGACCACCTGGCTGCTGACCTCATTTTACTGGGACAACCTGATCTATTTCGGGGCCGGTCCCCAGCGCGGACCGGATGGAACCCTGGCGCTGGTCTTTCCCATGGACGACAAGAAGCTGCCCGCCATCGCGGTGGAGGACATCGGCAAATCCGCCTACTCCATCTTCAAGCGGGGGCAGGAATTCATCGGCAAGAAGGTGGGGATCGCCGGCGAGCACCTGACCGGCCAGCAGATGGCAGATGCCCTCACCCGGGCGCTGGGGCAGGAAGTTCGCTACACCAACGTGCCACCCGAGGTCTACCGCAGCTTCGGCTTCCCCGGCGCCGATGACCTGGGCAACATGTTCCAGTTCAAGCGCGACTTCAACGAGTACTTCTGTGGCGCGCGCAACCTGGCATTCACCCGGTCACTCAACCCGGAGCTGCAGACGTTCGAGGAGTGGCTGGCGGTCCATAAGGATCAGATTCCACTGCCTGCGGAAGTGGGACGGTAGGCGGGTAGGCGGGATAAGCGGTAGGATTGCCCGGGTCGGTCTACGCCACCCGGGCTTCTCCTTTTACCACCGGGCACGACCGTGTGATAAGTTCTTGCGGAGTGGTGCTCATCTCACCGACAGGCGACCATGCCTACACTCCAGGAACGCAACCTGACCGCACGGCTCCGGCCCCGACACAAAGTCTGGTTCACGCTCGGCAACTCCTTCCTCATGGGGCCGAACTACTTCCGCTTCCTCCGGGCAGTGGACCAGACCGGCACCATCCGCCAGGCCGGACTGGCAGTGGGGTGGAGTTACCGGACCTGCCTCAACCGCATTCGCCGGATGGAAGAGACCCTGGGCACCCGGGTGCTGGAGACGGCCCGCGGAGGTGTTTCAGGGGGCGGCGCCCGGCTCAGCCCCGAGGGCCGCAAGCTGCTGGCGATTTTCGAGCGCTGGCAGCGCGAAATGGCCGACTATAGTCAGCGCGCATTCCGAAGAGCAGTGGAGCGATAGGCAAGCTGTTGCCTAACGGGGTAGTCCCATGTACGTTCGGGCCGACGTGTTCCTCGACGAAAGGGGGTTCATGCTGGCCCGAGTTGCGTTGGCCCTGTCGGTGGCAGTCCTGCTGCCGCCTCACCTCCACTCGCAAACCTCTTCCTCCAACGCTCCGCCGTCGGTCCGCCTGAGCGGCTACATCCAGGGACGCCTGACCGGCCAGGAAGACGTGGGGCTCACCGGCTCGATCAACCGGGCGCGGCTCAGCGCAGCCGGCAGCGTTGCAGGCGACGTGAGCTGGCGCATCCAGGGTGAGTTCCGCACTGGAAACGTCGGCACCGGCCGCGCCAGCGTGGCACTCCAGGATGCCTACGTTCGCTGGACCCACAACACCCTCGGTATGCAGATCGGCCAGTTTAAGACGCCGTTCACCCGCGAGTTCATCACCTCACTCTCCGAAGTCGAGACCGCCGACCGCGCCACGGTGGTGGACTCGCTGGCGCCCAAGCGGGACATCGGGTTGATGGCGGACTACGCGCTCGGGGGCCGAGCTACCATCGTGGTGGGGATCTTCAACGGCGAGGGGCAAAACGTCACCAGCAACACCGATTCAACCGAGCTCGGCATCGCCCGGGTGACCTACCGCCCGACCCCGTTCCTGATGCTAGGGGTCAATGCAGCGCGCTATTTCGCCGACAGCACCCGATACGGAGTGGACGCCAACGTGGAAGCGCCATGGATCATCCTGCGAGGGGAGTACATCGGGCAGCATCGCGACATCCTCGACGTGGACGACGACAAGGGCTGGTACGTACTGGTGGCCGCGCCGGTGCGTCCCTGGCTGCAGCCGCTGTTGAAGTTCGAGTGGTTCGAGCGCAGCGGCGTCGCACCGGATGCCAGTAAGAACCGGGCCTGGACCGCGGGGGTCAATCTGTTTCCCTGGGGCCGGGCCACGCGGTTCACCCTGGAGTACGTCTCCCGCAAGGTCGGGGAACCCGGCGTTCGCCGCGGCCTGGGTTTGGCCCAGGCGCAAGTCATCTTCTGAGGCATATATGGAGCGATTGTTCTCCGTCGTCTGCGTCCTGTCCGTCCTCGAGGTCGGATCCATCGTGGCCCAGCAGAAGTGCAGCGACATCATCCTGGCGACGACGACCAGTACCCAGGACACCGGGCTGCTCGATTCTCTGCTTCCGATGTTTCGGCAGGAGACCTGCATCACGGTCAAGCCCATTGCGGTCGGCACCGGCGCCGCGCTAGAGATGGCTCGCCGGGGTGACGCCGACGCGGTGCTGGTCCACGCGCCCGCGGCGGAGAAGCCCTACGTCGAGAGCGGCGAGCTCATCGCGGGCCGTCGTGTCATGCACAATGACTTCCTGATCATCGGACCGAAGGCTGATCCCGCCCGGGTGGGAGGCGGGAAGGACGCGGTTGCGGCCATGAAGGCGATCGCGGCCGGCGGCTCGTTCGTGTCCCGGGGCGACGGCTCCGGCACCGAGAAGATGGAGCTTTCCCTGTGGAAGGAGGCTGGTGTCTCTCCCGCATCGGTGCCTCAGCGGGAGGAGACCGGCCAGGGGATGGGCGCAACGCTGCTCGTGGCCGACGCCCGGCAGACCTACACCCTGACCGACCGCGGCACCTACCTGGCGTTCAAGGACAAGCTGAGTCTGGTGCCGCTGGTGGAGGGCGATGCCCGGCTGCTCAATATCTATCACGCCTATGTGGTCAATCCCGGCAAGCACCCGACGGTCAAGCGCTCGGAGGCGTCCCGGTTCGTTCGCTACCTGACCGAGCCTCGGGTGCAAGCGTGGATCGGCCAGTTCGGCCGGGCCAGATTCGGCCAGCCGCTCTTTGTGCCCGATGCGGTGAGTCGGCCGACCGGTCAGGCAGTGGGTCAGTGAGACGATGGGGGACGCGGTCCGGCTGCTGCTGAACGCTGACGCCGAGCTCTTTGGGATTGTTGCGCGCACCCTGGTGATCTCCTCGGTCGCGACACTCCTCGCGATGCTGGTCGGCATTCCGATCGGCTATGCGCTAGCAAGAGGACGGTTCCGCGGGCGGACCATGGTGCTGAGCGCGGTAAACACCGGGATGGGCATGCCGCCGATCGTGATCGGTCTCCTCGTTTGGCTCCTGCTCAGCCG
>DASRIN010000239.1:0-5003 GCA_035649975.1 Gemmatimonadales bacterium | reverse complement strand
TGCCCCGTCTCCAGACCGCGCTGGCCGATACCTACCGTCTCCAGCGCGAGCTGGGCCGCGGTGGAATGGCTACTGTCTACCTGGCACACGATCTCCGCCACGACCGGCCAGTGGCGCTCAAGGTCCTTCGACCCGAGCTGGCTGCGACGCTCGGCCCTGAGCGCTTCCTCCACGAGATCCGGCTCTGCGCCCGATTGCAGCATCCCCACATCCTCTCGGTTCATGACAGTGGCGACGGTGGCGAATCAAGCCTGCTGTGGTTCACCATGCCATACATCGAGGGGGAAACGCTGCGAGAGCGGCTCGCCCGGGAGAAGCAGCTGCCGGTGGAGGAGGCGCTACGGCTCACCCGTGAGGTGGCCCTCGCTCTCGACTACGCTCACCGGCATGGCGTGATCCACCGCGACATCAAGCCGGAGAACATCCTGCTGTGTGACAATCAGGCGCTGGTGGCGGACTTCGGCATCGGGCGGGCACTCGGGTTGCCTGGTGCCGGTGAAAGACTCACCGAGACGGGATTCGTGGTCGGCACGCCGGCATATATGAGTCCGGAGCAGGCTGCGGGTGAGCGAGACCTGGACGGCCGGTCCGACATCTACAGCCTGGGCGTCGTGTTGTACGAGATGTTAGCCGGCGAGCCGCCCTTCACCGGTGCAACGGCACAGGCGCTCCTGGCTAAGCGCCTGACCGGCGACATACCACCGATCAGTCGAGTTCGGCCGACGGTGCCCCCGGGGATAGAGCACTCCCTAGGGAAGGCGCTCTCCTCCAACCCCGCCGACCGCTTCACCACGCCAGCCGAATTCGCCCAAGCTCTGACATTTCATGGAGCCGAACGGACCCAAGCTCTGCCACCGTCGGTCCGGGCTCGTCGCCGACTCGCTCGGCCGCTGGTCCTGATCGCTCTCCTCGTGGCCGCCTTAGTCGTCGTCCTCCTCTGGTTTGGGCGCCGTCCGGAGGCCAAGGCTGTGGGGGCCGGCTCGACCCGTCTCGCAGTCCTTCCGTTCGAGAACCTGGGTGCGCCCGACAGTGACTACCTCGCCGACGGGATAACCGACGCGGTGCGGGGAAAACTCATCGCCGTGCCGGGAATTCAGGTGATCGCCCGCAGCAGCTCGAGTCAGTACAAGCAGACTGCCAAGAGCCCGCAGCAGATCGGACGGGAGCTCGACGTGCGGTATCTCCTGACGGGAACGGTGCGCTGGGACGAGGCGCCAGGGGGGTCCAGACGAGTGCAGGTGAGTCCGGAGCTGATCGACGTCGCCGATGCTACGGCGGAATGGCAGCAGCCGTTTGATGCGCCGCTCACCGATGTGTTCCAGGTCCAGGCCGAGATCGCCGGACGAGTGGCGGAAGCATTGGGCGTCGCGTTGAGCACCGGCGAGCGGCAGGCTCTGGCCGAGCGGCCCACGGCGAACCTGGCGGCCTACGATGCTTATCTCAAGGGCGAGGAGATCTCGGCTGGGCTCGGGGCTGCGGGCCAGGTCATCCTGCGCCGGGCCGCAGACTACTACGAGCAGGCAGCGACTCTCGACTCTACCTTTGCCCTTGCCTGGGTCCAGCTCTCCCGAGCCAATTCGCTGCGCTACTTTCGCGGTGACATTTCGAGAGCTATCGCAGAGCAGGCGCTGCGGGCGGCCCAGCGCGCGCTGGAGCTGGCGCCGGAGCGGGTCGAGCCGCACCTCGCGTTGGGCGACTATCACGCGAATGTGTCGATCGACTACGCGGCCGCGCTCGACCACTATGCCCAGGGGCGGCGCTTCGCCCCCGCCAGCGCCGACCTGCTCACCGCCACCGCGCTCGCGGAGGAGAGGCTGGGGCGTTGGGACGCGGCACTAGAACATCTGGATGAGGCGCGGCGACTGGATCCCCGTTCCGCCTTCGCGGCCCGACGATACGCGTTTGCCCTCCTGTGGCTGCGGCGCCATCCGGAGGCGCTCGACGCCTATAAGACCGCGCTGGCGCTGGACCCGCGCAACCTCGCCGCGCTCCAGCAGAGCGCTATGGTCCGTCTGGCCCAAGGTGATCTGCCCCGGGCTCGGGCCGCGCTCCGGGCAGCCCCGCGAGAGGTGGAGACCACGAGCCTCCTGGCCTACGTAGCTACCTACTGGGATCTAGTCTGGCTACTCGACCAGGAGCACCTGGCGCTCCTGTTGAGGCTGACACCGGCGCCGTTCGCAGACGACCGCGGCGACTGGGGTCTGGCGCTGGCGCAGGGCTATGCCCTCCTGGGTGACTCGAACCGAGCCCGGGCGTACGCCGATTCCTCCAATGTCGCTTTCGAAGGGGAACTTCGGGACTCGCCCGACGACTATCAGACCCGAATGGCTCGGGCGCTCGACCTGGCCTATCTGAGTCGGAAGACCGACGCGGTGCGGGAGGGTGAACGGGTGGTGGCGGAGCGTCCACTTTCCAAGGATGCGTACAGCGGGGCCTACTACCAGCACCAGCTGGCCCGGATCTATGTCCTCGCCGGTAAGCCGGACCAAGCGATTAACCTGCTAGAGCGGCTGCTGAAGATCCCCTACTTCTTGACGCCTGCATGGCTCCGGATCGACCCGACCTTCGAGTCGCTCCGGAGTCATCCTCGATTTCAGAAGCTGATTGAAGGCTCTCGACACCCTGCTCAGGCGCGTCGGTAGTGTATCAAAGCATGGCGCGACTGCCGGTGCTGTTCGTGACAGCGTTCGTGGACATGGTGGGACTCGCCATGATCGTCCCCCTGCTCCCGTTCTACGCAACCGAGCTGGGTGCCAGCGCAACGGTAGTGGGCCTCCTGGTCTCTGCCTTCTCGGTGGCCCAGCTGGCGGTGGCCCCGCTGTGGGGCCGCTTCTCCGACCGCTACGGTCGCCGGCCCGCCATCCTCGCCGGTCTCCTGATTACCGCCGGCGCCTATGTCATCTTTGCCTTTGCCGGCTCGGTGCTGCTGTTGCTCCTGTGCCGCTTAATGCAGGGACTGGGCGGCGGTACCATCGGCGTGGTGCAGGCGTACGTGGCCGATACCTCGTCTCCCCAGGAGCGCACCAAGAGTCTGGGGTGGCTTTCGGCGGTGACCAGCCTGGGCGCCGTAGCCGGTCCGGCCTTCGGCTCGCTGATGATTGGCATTGGAGGAAGGGCCGCGCCGGGGCTCGCCGCGGCAGCGCTCTCCGTCTTTGTCTCAGGCTTTGCCGCCCGCTTCCTGGTAGAATCGCGCCAGCTCTCGAGCTCGGGGTCCCACGCCGTCCCATCCCCGACCGGCGCACGCCAGGCGATTCGCCGGGTGCTCTCCCACTGGCGCGAACCGGCCCCGCGCCTGATCTGGATCTACACCATCGGCATCGGAGCCTTCTACGGCACCATTCAGGTAGTGCCGCTCCTGCTCATGGACCGGCTTGGTGTCAGCGAGCGGAACATTGGCTACTTCGTCATGTACCTGGGCGGCATGGGCGTGGTGGTACGTTCACTCTTGTTGGGTCGGATGGTGGATCTCCTGGGAGAGGCGCGGCTGTCCCGGTTGGGACTCGTTCTCCTGGCGGCGGGCCTTAGCTGCACCGGGCTCGCTTCGCACGGTGCTGTCCTCCTCCTCGGATTCACCCTGATGCCGCTGGGGACCGCCTTTCTCTTCCCCTGCATCACCGGCCTTCTCTCCCGCGTCGTTCCTAGCAACGAGCGCGGGCTTTACATGGGGGTGCAGCACACCTTCGGCGGACTGTCGCGGGTGGTCTTCCCGATCGCCGCGGGTCTGCTGATGGACCGCTTCGGCGTGGGCGTGCCGTTCTGGATCGCGGGGGTCCTGGTGCTCGCGACTCTGCCGTTCGCTTGGGCGCTCGCCGATTCGCTCCCACCGGAATCCCCGGCCTCGGTCGCGGTGCGGGTGGTGTCGGCGGCTGATGTCACAGGGGAGTTTCCGGTGGAGCAGGCGGCGGCGGAGGAGCGTGCGACGTCAGGCTCGGGTGACCCCGTGAAGAATTAGCCGCGCGGCCATCGCGCTCCCGCAAAAGGCCAGAATGTTGCCGATTTGGCTGAGAAGGACTTGGGCCGAAAGGATCTCGGCGAGAATAAGAATCGTCCCGATCAAAATAATTCCAGCTGCCCGGCCTGCGCTCCCGCCGGCTCTCATCAGTGGAATTGCGAAAACCGCCGTGCCGACGAAAAACGCAAGCACTGCCGGGCCCACGGCCGCTAGCATCGGTCCTGAGAACATGCTCTCGAGTAGCTTGGTGGCCGCGGCCGGGTCGGCGCCATCCAAGACAAATCGGCCGACTAGCATCTCGCCCACAAAGATCGACGCCAAGGCTGCCGCTCCCACCAGTATGAGGATGCGTGCCGCATACCCTGCGGCCGGTTTACGTGTCTCCGTGAGGGCCGCTAATGCGAGGATGCCAGGAATGAAGAGCAGGATCCCAATCAAGAGGAGCAGGTGTGCCACGTACCAGCGTGAAGCCTGGTCTACCAGAATGGCAACTTGCTCAGGCGGGGCCATCCTCTCCTTCGGGTGCAAGAGGTCCCCGATAGCCATCAGAAGCGGTCCCACAATGAGGCTCAGAGCGGGTATGAGCGTCCGAAAATCGCGATGAGCAAAAGAGATTGGCATGGTAGCCGGACCGCCTTACCTGGCGCGGATTGACCCTCCCTCCGGCTCGGTCACTTGATGCTGCCATCCATCGGCGTCGATGCTGTCTTCGAATTGGCCGTCGCCCGAGTAACTGGCGCCGATGGTGTGGATGTCGACTTCGTTCAGCGCAAACTCACAGACGGCAATCCCCTGCGCATTCAGCGGGGCGGCACTGCACCCGCCGGCCTCCTGCTGCGAGAACACCGCGACGGTGCCGGTAGGCGTGGCCCCACCCTCACCGGTCACGGACACGGTCACCAGGATGGGTTCACCAGACTCGGAAGGCTCCGGTTCCACGCTGGTGATCACAGTGGACGAGGCACGCCGGATCACGCTGATCACTTCCGTATCGTCCAGAGTTACCCCGCCTGCGGTCGCAGTGATCGTCTTATCCTCAGCCGTGGTGGAG
>DASRIN010000238.1:0-3413 GCA_035649975.1 Gemmatimonadales bacterium | reverse complement strand
ACGCGCTGCTGGTGCGAGATGCCGCCATCGGCACCGATCAGGACCGCAAGTTCGTCCTGGTGGTTGGTCCGGGGGACTCGCTCGCCTACCGGCCGATCGTGCCGGGCCGGCTGTCGAACGGACTGCGCATCGTCACCTCGGGCCTGAAGCCGGGAGAGCGGGTAGTGATCAACGGCCTCATGCGGGTCCGACCCGGCATGAAGGTGGCGCCGACGCTGACGTCCATGGTTCCGGACTCTACCCAGCAGACCGAGGAGAGCTAAGCAATGCGTTTCTCTCGGTTCTTCATCGATCGGCCGATCTTCGCGGCCGTGGTGTCGATCGTGATCTTCATCGCCGGCCTGATAGCCATGTTCGGGCTGCCGATCAGCGAGTATCCCGAGGTGGTGCCGCCGTCGGTCGTGGTTCGGGCTGTGTATCCCGGCGCGAACCCCCGGGTGATCTCGGAGGCGGTAGCAACACCGCTGGAAGAGCAGATCAACGGGGTCGAGAACATGCTGTATATGAACTCGCAGGCGACCTCGGATGGCGTGCTCACCATGACGATCACTTTCCGGGTCGGCACCGATCCCGATCTGGCGCAAGTGCAGGTGCAGAACCGGGTAAGCCAGGCGCTTCCTCGCCTGCCCGAGGAGGTGCGCCAGCTTGGGGTCACCACGGTGAAGAGCTCCCCCAACTTCATCATGGTGGTGCACCTGCTCTCGCCCGACAACCGCTATGACGTGACCTATCTCCGGAACTACGGACTGCTCCAGGTGAAGGACGTGCTGGCCCGGATCCCCGGCATCGGGCAGGTCGAAGTCTTCGGCGGCGGCGACTATTCCATGCGGGTGTGGCTGGATCCTGGCAAGGTGGCTGCCCGCGGACTGTCAGCAACCGATGTGATCAGCGCTATCCGGGAGCAGAACGTCCAGGTTGCAGCCGGTGTAGTGGGCGCCCCGCCGATGCCGGTGCCGGTGGACTACCAGCTCAGCATCAACGCGCGAGGCCGCCTGGCCACCGAGGAGGAGTTCGGCGACATCATCCTCAAGACGGGTGACGACGGTGAGATCACCCGGCTTCGCGATGTGGCTCGCCTGGAGCTGGCGGCAGGGGACTACGCGCTGCGATCGATGCTGGACGGGAAGGAAGCGGTTGGCATCGGCATTTTCCAGGCCCCGGGCTCCAACGCGCTGGAGCTCTCCAGCACCGTTCGGGCCACCATGGAGCAGCTGAAGCAGAATTTCCCTCAGGGCGTCGAGTACCGGATCGTCTACGACCCCACGGTCAACGTGCGGGACGGCATCAGGGAAGTGGTCAAGACCTTGTTCGAGGCCATCCTTCTCGTGGTGCTGGTGGTGGTCTTGTTCCTCCAGACCTGGCGCGCTTCGGTCATTCCACTGGTGGCGGTACCGGTCTCCATCGTGGGTACCTTCGCGATACTCCTGATGTTCGGGTTCTCGATCAACACGCTGTCACTGTTCGGACTGGTGCTGGCCATCGGCATTGTAGTGGACGACGCCATCGTGGTGGTGGAGAACGTCGAGCGGAACATCGAAGCCGGCCTCTCTCCTCGTGACGCCGCCCACAAGGCCATGGACGAGGTGAGCCGGCCGATCATTGCCATCGGGCTGGTGCTCTGTGCGGTCTTCGTCCCGGTGGCGTTCCTGAGCGGCCTGACCGGCGAGTTCTACCGCCAGTTCGCGCTTACGATCGCGTTTTCGACGGTGATTTCCGCGATCAACTCGCTGACACTCTCGCCGGCGCTGAGTGCCATCCTGCTCAAGCCCCATGGCGCGCCACCCGACCGGCTCACCCGGTGGCTGGATCGTGGTTTGGGCTGGCTATTCCGGCCCTTCAACCGCGCCTTCAAGCAGGGCTCCTCCCGCTACGGCTCCGGACTCACTGGAGTATTCCAGCGGAAGGGCCTGGTGCTCGCACTCTACGCTGGGCTCCTCGCCCTCACCGCCATCGGGTTCTCCAAGGCGCCGAAAGGGTTCGTGCCAACCCAGGACAAGCAGTACCTGGTTGCCTTTGCCCAGCTGCCCGACGCCGCCACACTCGATCGCACCGAGCAGGTGATCCGGCGGATGTCGGAGATCGGGAGCAAGCAGCCGGGGGTCGAGAACGCGGTAGCGTTCCCCGGCCTCTCGATCAACGGTTTCGTCAACGCTCCCAACGCCGGGATCGTCTTCTTTACCCTCAAGCCGTTCGACGAGCGACACGGCAAGGATGAGTACGGCCTCAACATCGCTGGAGCATTGAATGCCAAGTTCTCGGGCATTCAGGACGCGTTCGTGGCCGTCTTCCCGCCGCCGCCGGTGAACGGGCTGGGACAGGTAGGCGGCTTCAAGCTGGAGCTGGAGGACCGCGGTGGCCTGGGCGAGGCCGCTCTGAACGAGGCCACCCAGGCACTGCTCGGCCGCGCCTGGCAAACGCCGTCTCTCGCGGGGGTCTTCAGTGGCTATCGGGTCAACGTACCCCAGCTCGACGTCGAAGTGGATCGGGAAAAGGTGAAGCGCGAGGGCATCGTGCTGACCGACCTGTTCCAGACCATGCAGACCTATCTGGGATCGGTGTATGTGAATGACTTCAACAAGTTCGGCCGCACCTACCAGGTGAAGGTCCAGGCAGACGCACAGTTCCGGGCCACCGCCGACGACATCGCCCAGCTCAAGGTGCGGAACGCCGAGGGTGCCATGGTACCGCTTGGCTCGGTGGTGCAGGTGAAGGAGTCGCACGGCCCCGACCAGGCCACGCGCTACAACGGATATCCCGCGGCCGACATCAACGGCGGCCCCGCCCCGGGCTACAGCTCCGGCCAGGCCGAAGCGGCGATCGAGGGCTTGATGCGCGAAGTATTGCCCAACGGAATCGGCTACGAGTGGACCGATCTGACGTATCAGCAGAAGCTCGCGGGCAACACGGCGATCTTCATCTTCCCGCTCTGCGTCTTGCTGGTGCTGCTCGTGCTTGCGGCGCAGTACGAGAGCTGGACCCTGCCCCTGGCGGTGATCCTGATCGTGCCCATGTCGCTGCTGTGTGCTATCGGCGGTGTGTGGCTCACCAAAGGGGACAACAACATCTTCACCCAGATCGGCTTCCTGGTGCTCATCGGGCTGGCCTGCAAGAACGCCATCCTGATTGTGGAATTTGCCCGGGAGCTGCACCTCCAGGGTCGCTCGGTGGTGGATTCGGCGCTGGAGGCTGCCCGCATCCGGCTTCGGCCCATCCTGATGACGTCGTTCGCCTTCATCATGGGCGTGCTGCCGCTGGTGTTCTCCAGTGGGGCCGGCGCCGAAATGCGGCACGCGATGGGAGTGGCGGTGTTCTCCGGAATGCTGGGGGTTACCTTCTTCGGGCTGGTCCTCACGCCAGTGTTCTACGTGGTAATCCAGGGAGTGGTCGAGCGCAGAACCCGGGCCGCCCGACAG
>DASRIN010000237.1:0-3030 GCA_035649975.1 Gemmatimonadales bacterium | reverse complement strand
GAGATCCCGAGGTCGGCCAGGGACAGCGTCTCCACCGGCTTCTTCTTCGCTGCCATGATTCCTTTGAACGACGGGTACCGAGGCTCGTTGATGGTGTCCCAGACGCTCACGATCGCAGGGGTCGCGGCCGTCACGACCTCGTAACCCTCCTCGGTCTGGCGCTCCACGGTCAGCTGGCCGCCGTCGACGGTCAGCTTGCGGGCGCCGGTGAGAGCGGCCATGCCCAGCCGCTCGGCGAGCATGTGCGGCATCACCTGACCCCGGGCGTCCGTGGACTCCGAGCCGCACAGGATGAGGTCGGGCGACAGGCGCTTGAGGGCCTCCGCCAGGACCTTGCTGGTCCCCATGGCGTCCGTCCCGGCCAGGGCGGCGTCGAGGATGTGGACCGCACCGTCGGGCCCCATGGACAGGGCCTTGCGGATGGACTCGGTGGCCCGGTCCGGACCCATGGTGAGCACGGTGACTGTGCTCTCTCCGGAGCCGCCGTGGGCCTCTTGCAGCCGCAGGGCCTCCTCAAGGGCATACTCGTCCATCTCGTTGATGACGTTGTTGGCCGACGCACGCTCAACCGTGTTGTCACCGGTCAGGGTGCGCTCGGCACCCGAGTCCGGGACCTGTTTGACAAGTACGACGATCTTCATCCGCGCTCCTGTGAATTGGTATGTGTCGCGCACCGCACACTAGTCTGGCCTGATATTACCCACGAGTAAGATGATCGAAGACTCCTGCTTATCGTGACAGATCTCACCACGCCATCATCGATCAGGCGCTAGAGTCTCCCTCAGAGGGAGGTGTCCGAAATGTCCACAGCTATCGCCCCCCGACGTCCGTGAACCAGCCGGTCAATACGCACCGTCCGCAGCCGGACGACGTCCGCTGCCTCTGTGGCAGGCTGCGCGAGCAGTGCGTGCGCCTGATGGTCCGCGATATATGGCGAGCATACTGGCGACGTGCTGCGTAACTGGTTTGATCCACAGGAGATCCGCGAATCCGGAACGACGCCCGACTACCGGTTCTCGCTCGCGAACGAGCGGACCTTTCTCGCGTGGCTTCGCACCGGTCTCGCGCTGATCGCCGGCGGCCTGGCCATCGCCCAGTTCCTTTCCCCGCTGGCGAGCCGCTTCCTCACCGAGGCGATGGCGATCGTGCCGATCGCCTTCGGCGGCTTCTGCGCGCTGCGCGCCGTCGACCACTGGATCCGTTGCGAGATTGCGATGCGGCACAACAGGCCTTTGCCCGCCTCCCGCTTCCCGGCCCTGCTGGCGCTCGTGGTCACGGTCAGCGCCATCCTGGCCCTCATCTACGTGATAGCCGATGCCACCACCAAATAACAGCGCCGGTGACCACGCGACCGATCCCAGTGGTGCGCCCGAGCGCACCCGGCTGTCCTGGCGGCGTACCTCACTGACCCTCACCGCGGCCGCGATCCTGTTGCTGCGCTTGGCTTTACAGCACCCCAACCGCGCTCTGGCGATCATCGTCTCGGCGCTGACCGCACTCGCCTGGGTGATGGCGCTGATGCTTATCCACTCCCGGGTGCGCGCCCTGCCCGCCACGCTCACCAGCGCCGGGCCCCTGGTCCTCACGACCTTGGGCTGCCTGTTTCTCGGGGTCCTCGGGGTCGTGCTGATCGCGCTCTAGGCATAACCTCTAACGCCATGGGACGTCTCCTACCGATCCTGTTCATCGTCGACATCGCCCTGGTCGTGATCGCCCTGATCAGTTGCCTGTCCGCAGAGGACAGTGACATCCGGGCCCTGCCGCGTTACGCCTGGGTGCTGATCATCCTGCTGTTCCCACCGGTCGGGCCGATCGCCTGGTTCGTCGCGGGCAAGGAGCGCTATTCGCAACCGCGGCAAAAGGTCTGGTCCCCGGGCAGCGGCTTTCCGGAGAGCGAGCGCCCGGACAGGCGGCCCGCGCGGTCGGTCGCGCCCGACGACAACCCCGACTTCCTTCGGGGGATCGCGGCGGGCAACGCCCAGCGCGACCAGGCGCGGGAGGATCTGCGCAAGTGGGAGGAGGATCTGCGACGCCGCGAGGACGAGTTGCGAAAACGAGACAATACAGATAGTCAATGACGCTGGCCCAAACGCGAGACTTTCTCTAGGCTGCGCGTCCATGAGGAGAATCACTCGCTGTATGGGCGTGCTCGCCGTGCTGGCCTTAGCTGTATTCGGCCCCACGGCGGCGGCGCAGGCGCACGAGGAGCGGCAGACCACCGAGCCGCTGCGCAACGGCAGCGTGCCGGCCTACCGCTCGTCCGGGCCGACCATCCTGGTGTGCAAGAGCGATCGCGCCGACTTCGAGAAGCGCATCGCCGCCTTCCCCACCGCGCTCAAGGAGGACAACCTCCGGCTGTGGGAGCAGTGCCAGGCCGACGGGTTCCGCCACGTGCAGGCCGCGGTCGACGCGGCGAGACTGCCGGGCACCAACATCAAGATTCTCCCCGGGCTCTACCAGGAGGAACCCTCCCTCGCCCCGCCCAGCGCCGCGTGCCAGAACACCTGGGACACCGCACCCAAGGGCCAGGTCTACGCCGAGTTCCCCATCCTGTCCTGGGACCAGCAGCTGGCCTGCCCCAACCTCACCAACCTCGTTGCGGTACTTGGGAAAAGAAATCTGCAGATCGAGGGGACGGGCGCCTCGCGCGAGGACGTCATCCTCGACGCCCAATACCGCAAGCTCAACACCATCCGGGCGGACAACGCCGATGGGGTGTATTTCAAGAACTTCACCGCTCAGCGCAGCGAGTTCAACGCCTTCTACATCATCGAGACCGACGGGTTCGTCGCCGACGACACGCTCGGCCGGTGGAACGACGAGTACGCCTTCCTCACCTTCGCGGTCGACCACGGTCTCTACACGGACTGTGAGGGGTATGGCAACGGCGACAGCGCTTTCTACCCCGGTGCGGCCGCGAACATAAACAAAGACAAGGGTCATGAGGTACCGCGTTACGCCGTCGAGATCCGCAGGTGCAAGGGGCACCACAACACGCTGGGCTACTCCGGCACGGCCGGCGACTCGGTG
>DASRIN010000236.1:0-3173 GCA_035649975.1 Gemmatimonadales bacterium | reverse complement strand
CACCCCCCGCTCGATCCGCCCCGTCGCCACCGTCCCCCGCCCGGTAATCGAGAACACATCCTCCACCGGCATCAAAAACGGCTTGTCGATCTCCCGCTTGGGCTGCGGGATATAGCTGTCCAGCGCCTCCAGCAGCTCCTGGATCACCTTCCCCTGCTCGCTGTTGGGATCCCCGCTCTGCAAGGCCTGCAGCGCACTCCCCTTGATGATCGGGGTGTCATCCCCCGGAAACTCGTAGCTCGAGAGCAGCTCCCGCACCTCCAGCTCCACCAGCTCCAGCAGCTCCGGGTCGTCCACCATGTCCACCTTGTTCATGAACACCACGATGTAGGGCACGTTCACCTGCTTGGCCAACAAAATGTGCTCCCGGGTCTGCGGCATCGGCCCGTCCGCCGCACTCACCACCAGGATCGCCCCATCCATCTGCGCCGCCCCCGTGATCATGTTCTTCACGTAGTCCGCGTGCCCCGGACAGTCCACGTGGGCATAGTGCCGCTTGTCCGACTCGTACTCCACGTGCGCCGTCGCGATCGTGATCCCCCGCTCCCGCTCCTCCGGCGCCTTGTCGATCTGGTCGTAGGCCGTAAACTGCGCCAGCCCCTTCTTCGCCTGGATCGCCGTGATCGCCGCCGTCAGCGTCGTCTTCCCGTGGTCCACGTGCCCGATCGTCCCCACGTTCACATGCGGCTTGGTACGCTCGAATTTGGCTTTGGCCATCGTCGTCCTGTCTCGGTCTGTTAGCGGTCTAGGGTCTAGTCCTACGACTTCGCCTTACTAATGATCTGTTCCGCGATGTTCTTCGGAACCTCTTCGTAATGATCGAACTGCATCGAATACACCGCCCGGCCCTGAGTCATGCTCCGGAGCTGAGTGGAGTATCCGAACATCTCGGCCAGCGGCACGTCGGCCGCGACCACCTGGGCATCGCCCCGCTGGGTCATGCCACCGATCTTGCCGCGACGGCTGGAGAGGTCGCCGATGACGTCGCCCAGGAAGTCAGCCGGGGTGACTACCTCGACTTCCATGACCGGCTCCAGCAGCACCGGGCTTGCCTTCCTGGCGGCCTCCTTCACCGCCATGGATCCCGCGATCTTGAACGCCATTTCGGAGCTGTCCACATCGTGGTAGCTGCCGAACACCAGCGTCGCCTTCACATCTACCATGGGGTACCCGGCCAGGACGCCGTTTTCCAGCGCCTCCCGGATGCCGGCCTCGACCGGCTTGATGAATTCGCGAGGGATGACGCCGCCGACGATCTTGTCCTCGAACACGAACCCGCCGCCTGGCGGAGTCGGCTCGAAGTTGATGACCACGTGGCCGTACTGGCCTTTGCCGCCTGACTGGCGGATGAACTTCCCTTCCACGTTGGTCACCGGCTTGCGGATCGTCTCCCGGAACGCCACCTGCGGCTTGCCGACGTTGGCCTCGACCTTGAACTCGCGCTTCATGCGGTCGACCAGGATCTCGAGGTGCAGCTCGCCCATGCCGGCGATGATGGTCTGGCCAGTCTCCTGGTCCGAGCGCACCCGGAAAGTGGGATCCTCCTCCTGGAGCTTCTGCAGCGCGGTGGCCAGCTTGTCCTGGTCGGCCTTGGTCTTGGGCTCGATGGCGACGTCGATTACCGGATTGGGGAACTTCATCGCCTCGAGGATGATCGGCTTTTCCTCGTCCGACAGGGTATCCCCGGTGCGGGTGTCGCGAAGACCAATGGCTGCGGCGATGTCGCCCGCGAGTACCTCCTCGATCTCGTCCCGCTTGTTGGCGTGCATCTGCAGCAGCCGCCCGATGCGCTCCCGCTTGTCCTTGGTGCTGTTGTAGACGTAGCTCCCCGACTTGAGCGAGCCCGAGTACACCCGGAAGAACGTCAGCCGGCCCACGTAGGGGTCGGTGGCAATCTTGAACGCGAGCGCGCTGAACGGCTCCGCATCGGAGGCGCAGCGCTCGATATGGGTGTCGTCGTGCAGCGGGACGTGGCCTTGGATCGCGGGAACATCGGTGGGGCTGGGGAGATAGTCGATGACGGCATCGAGCAGCGCCTGGACGCCCTTGTTCTTGAACGCGGCGCCACAGAGCACCGGTACGATCGACCCGGTGACGGTCGCCTTCCGGATGGCTCGCTGGATCTCCTCATAGCTGAGCTCGGCCCCGCCCAGATATTTCTCCAGCAGCTCTTCGTCGTGCTCGACCGCCGCCTCGATGACCTCGTGGCGGGCGGCTTCGACTCGCTCCTTGTACTGGTCCGGCACCGGGAACTCGGTGAAGGTCTTGCCCAGGGTCTCCTCGTCGAAGACCACTTCGACCCGGCGGAGCACGTCGATGTGCCCGGTGAACATTTCCCCCGAGCCGACCGGAAGCTGGATCGGATAGGCCTTCTTGGTGAGACGGTCCCGGATCATCGAGAGGCAGCGATCGAAGTCGGCTCCGACCCGGTCCATCTTGTTGGCGAAGATGATCCGAGGCACCCCGTAGCGGTCGGCCTGACGCCAGACGGTCTCGGTCTGGGGCTCCACCCCGGCCACCGAGTCGAGCAGGGTCACGGCCCCGTCGAGCACCCGGAGCGAACGCTCCACCTCGACGGTAAAGTCCACGTGTCCTGGGGTATCGATGATGTTGATTCGGTAGGGAGTGCCGTTCCTGGTCCAGAAGCAGGTGGTAGCAGCGGAGGTGATGGTGATGCCTCGCTCCTGTTCCTGCTCCATCCAGTCCATGGTGGCGGCGCCTTCGTGGACCTCGCCGATCTTGTAGTTCTTGCCGGTGTAGTAGAGGATCCGCTCGGTCGTAGTCGTCTTCCCGGCATCGATGTGCGCCATGATGCCGATGTTCCGGTAGCGATCGAGGGTCGTCTGTCGGGCCATGTCGTCGGTCTCTAGTCAACGAAAAAGCGGGGCGACCGACCGGGACGGATCCCGTGGTATCGCTCCGCGCACATCCGGGCTTTCAGCTCTGGATGAGGACCCATCCGGGTCCCACGCGTTGTCATTGGAGGATCAGAGGTGGCCGCGGGTTCTGCAGCGGGTCACGTAATCCGATGTTGCTGGCGCCAAAAGCGCCAAGCCCGAGGAAAATAGTGAGTTAGTCACTGATGTCAACCCGTTCCAACTGAGGCTGCGCCGGGCTTTCCCGCCAGTTGGTGGGACAGCATTTCGCTACCAACTAAGGACGGAAATCGAAAG
>DASRIN010000235.1:0-22064 GCA_035649975.1 Gemmatimonadales bacterium | reverse complement strand
CAGGACTCCCAGGCCTGCCAGGGCCAGGAGCCCCAGGATTACATAAAAACGCTTTACTCCGGGTGCGGTCTCCGCCATGGCTCCTCGTCCTCTGGATCGTCCGGAAGAAAGGGATCCTGCCGCTGGGCCTCCTCCACGATGCGCCGATTGTCGGCAACCTCCGGCGTATCGTAGGTGCTACGAACCTCGTAATGGAACAGCTCGCTCCGCGCATCGCCCATCAAACGCAGCAACTCCGGGCCTCCCCGGAGCAGCTGACCCGCTCGATCGAGTTCCTGGATCCGGGCAGCCAGAGTTCGCAGCAGGGCTGCCAGCCGGTCGGCCCGCTCTTGATCGTACACCTCGTCATGCTCGGCCATAGCCACCTCGAGGGTGCGTCTTCCCTCCCTCGCTCAGGTTCACGCAATCGGGTTGCGAAAGATAATGACTCGGAGATCGGGAGTCGGGAGCAAAAACAGGGGCCAGATTGTTCGATTGTATGGCTTTGCACCATTTAGTGCAAACGGCTATCTTTAACTTGCGTGAGGGCGGAGCGTCCTCCTCAATATCCTATTAAGGACGGTGCATGAAGAAGAAATCCCGTAGTTACCCTGAGGCGGTCTCCTTTGCCCAGGCGCGTGACGAGCTGTTCAGTCACATCCTCCGGTGCGGCGTCATCGAGGCGCTGCCGGAGCACCAGAAGGATTGGTTTGACGATACCATGGGGTATGTCGCTGAGCGGTATGAAGATCTGAGCAAGGAAGAGCTGGCGCAGCTGCGCACCTTGGGCGAGCGTTACTGTCAGCCGGTGCGTCGTACGGACCCCCTGGAGTCCAGCGTCGCCTGACCCGCGACATCCGACGAGGAAACGCCCTGGAGAACGTCTCCGGGGCGTTTTTATTGGGTTTTGAGGCCAAATTGACGCCAGCGGTACCCCAATGCCAACCGGAAGCCCCCACCGATACCGGCCTCCACCGCCCAGCCGGCCCCACTCGCGGGGTTGCTCTCGAGGCCGACAGTCAGCACCAGATAGCCCCTATCTACTGCTCCAATCACCCCGGCAATGCCTCCGGCCAGGTAAAACCCGGCTTTCCGGCGCTGGTCCGGCGCCAGTAAGAAATGGCCCAAAAGCTCACCCCGGCCTACCCAGTCGCCTCCAGCGATGCCGGCGCCCACCCAGGCTGAAACCCGAGTGCGGGCCGACGCACGCAGGGCGCCGTAGCCGCCCAGGACTGCCAGGTCGGGATCGGAAACCGTGCCGATTGCCTGAATCCCGATCTCCCGAACCTCCTGGGCCCAAGCGGGGCGGGCCAGGGCCAAAGCCGCCCCAAAGGCGAGTAACTCACCCCAGCGACAGGGCATAGGTTACGGCGATGTCGGGGGCGAGGGAGTGAAAGACCGAGCAGTACTTCTCCAGCGAGAGATCGATGGCTCGGCGGATTTTCACGGGGTCGAGTTCCGGCCCACCAATTCGGTAGTCGAGGTGAATGGAGACATAACGCCGCGGCTCCTGCTCCCTCCTTACCCCCGCTACCTCGATGCTCAGCCGGGTAAAGGCTACTCGCATCTTGGTGAGGATGCTCACCACGTCCGAGCCGGTACAGGCGGCCGCGGCCAGGAGCAGAGTGGTCATCGGGCCAGGAGCGGCTACGTTGTCCCCATCGATGACGATGGACTGGCGTCCGGGCTCGCCACCGACAAAGCGCATCCCCTCCTGCCAGGTAAGTGCTACCCGCTTGGTCTCTCCCGCCATGTCAGGTCCCCAACCGTTTCTGAGCCCGGGGCGCCACGCGGTAGTAGTCCCAGATTGCGATCACCGCGATACCGGTCGTTGCCCAGGCGATCGGACGGAGAAACGGGGAATCGATCAGAAAGGCTACCAGCGTCAGGATCTGCGCGACGGTCACCGCTTTGCCGCTGGAGCGAGCCGGAATGGCTCGCGGCTGGTGCGACAGCAGAGTCGCCGTGAAGGCTACTGTAGCCACAATGTCCCGCAGCAGGACGCCGATGATCTCGTATATCGCGAGCTTGCCGGAAAAGGCTACCACACCGACCGCGGCGGCCATGAACAGCTTATCGGCTATTGGATCGAGAACGGCGCCGAACGGCGAGCTTCCGAACCGCCTTGCGACCGGCCCGTCCAGCAAGTCGGTGGCCGCCGCAAGGGCCACGATGCCGAGGCGCCAGCTCTTGTCCGGGACGAGGACAAATGCCGCCGCGAGCGGAATCCGCGCCAGGCTGAGCAGATCCGCCGCTGCCCACCACGCGCGACCTTGCTCGGGTTTATCGGCCGGACTAGCTTCGGACACGCTGTTCCCCTCGCCGAACGTGAGCGTACAAGATACCCTGGTCCGTCCTGCGGCTCCTCCCTCCGGCGTACTGGCAATTCCCCTTGATGCCTGACCAGGCTGATGCTTGACACGGCGGTGATTCCCTGCGGTGGATTGGGCACCCGCCTGCAGCCGATCACCCGTTGGCTACCCAAGGAAGTTCTGCCGGTGGGCTTGAAACCGGTGCTCTACTGGACGCTCGACGAAGCCGCGGATGCCGGCCTGCTCCGCGCCATCATTATTACCAACCCCCATAAGCCAATCCTGGAGACCGTCGCCCGTAATTACCAGGGTCCGCTGGAGCTGGAGTTCGTCCCCCAGGACCACCCGCGGGGACTGGGCGACGCATTCCTGCGGGCCAGAGATTACCTGGCTGGTTCTCCGTTCATGGCGGTGCTCCCCGACAATCTGTTCCAGGGCGGCAACCCTACGGCGGCGGTTCTCGCCACCTATAAGAAGACCGGTCTGGCCACGGTGCTCCTGGCGGAAATCGAGCGCAAGGATGCCGGCTTTAAAGGTCCAACTGGGCGTGCGGCGGTTCGCCAACGAGCCGACGGCATTCTGCAAGTGGTAGCGGTGGCGGATAAAGGAGGTGGGCGGTTCGACACTGCCGGCGCCGGCGCGGCGGTTACTCCAATCGGGCGCATGGCCTTTGGCGGTGAAATACTGCGGGAGTTCGAGGAGGTCGGACGCAGCCTCCCCCCGGGAGCCGAACTCGATGATGTGCCTGTCTTGCAGCGCCTCGCGCAGCGCGAAGCGCTGGCCGGTGTGATCAGCGGTGCCCGGTTCTTTGATGTCGGCGTGCCGGAGGGCTACCGGGAAGCGGTGGCCGAGTATCCAGCCCGCGCCTGATCAGAGAGATCTGATGACCACCTTCAATCACTACCTGGTCGAGCTTACCGCGGTCAACTCGGAGCGGCTCCGGGACACCGATCTGCTCTCCGCCCTGGTGGTCGCGGCTGCGGGTGCTGTCGGCATGCCGGGGCTGGGTCCGCCGGTGGCGCGGCAAGGCGCGGGAGAGATTGCCGTGGCCCTGCTCTGCCTGGAGGGGCACATCGTGCTGCATTGCGCCCCCAATGAAGGGGTTTGCCTGATCGATATTGTCGCGCGCGCCCCGGCCGATGTCGGCAAGGGCATCGATGTGATCAGCCGCCGGCTGACTTTTTAGTTCCACTGCCGCGGACCACGCCTTCAGCCCGGAGAGTAGGGTCGAGATTGCGCTGAGCCACTTGCAACACGTCCTCCGCGGTGACCGCCCGGAATGCCGCGGCGGGATTCTCCAGGTCGGCCAGGCCATTCCCGGTGATCCACGCTTCCACTATCTGACCCGCCAGCTCTCCCGCACTTTGCCGGGAGACCTCCGCCTGTCCGGCAAGATAGTTCACAGCTTGGTGTAACTCTGTGGCGCTCACCGGCTCGGTTCGGAAGCGCTCGAGCTCGGCCAGCATGGCGGCCCGCGCTTCCTCCTCGCGTTCAGGTGAAGTGGCGATGTAGCTGACCAGCGCTCCGGCCCGGCCCCTCTGCCAGCTAGAGGCCAGTACGGTGTAGGCCAACGAACGGCGGTCGCGCAGGGCCTCGAACATGCGGCCGCCCAATCCACTGGCAACGGCGGCCCAGACTTCGGCGGCGTGTCGCTCCGGATCCCGGCGCCGCGGACCCGGAAAGATCATTGCCAGTGCCGCCTGGGCCTTTTCGCGGCGGACTACCCGGAGCGGATCGGCCGCACCGCGATTGAGGGCGCCATCAGGCGTCGCCGCCGTGGATGCGGCGTGATCTTGAAAGACACCGGCCAGAGCGGCGCTGGCCTCTTCGGGATCGATATCGCCTACGGCTACGACGACAGGGCGGACGCCGAGAAGGTCCTGCGAATGCCACTGCCGAACATCAGCGGGGGAAATCGAGGGCAGGGTCTCGGGCAGTCCGCCGACCGGCAGCCCGTAGGCCCGATCACCGAAGGCGGCGCCGAAGGCGAGCTGGAACGGATAGCGAAACATGTCATCGGCCACCTGCTCGGCCTCCACCCGCATGAGCACGCGCTCAGTCGCCACCTCCGCATCATTCAATCGTGGTCTGGTGAACACCAAGTGCAGCAGTCCCGCTGCCCGGGTGAGATGCTCGGCCAACACAGTAGTCCCGAAGCCAAACCAATCCGAGGAGACCGTAGGGCTCAGCGTTCCGCCCAGCCGCTCGAACGCGTAGGCCAGCCCGGCGGCCTCGAGATCGCCGGCACCGCGAACCGAGCTTCGGATGCTGAGTGCTGCTAGCCCAGCCTTGCTGGGTGGATCGAACTCAACCCGGCCCCCGTAGATTCCGAGAGTGACCAGGGGTACCCCCGCCTTCCGCCGAACCAGGAGGTCCACGCCGTCCAGCGCGGTGTGGGACACCTGCGACTCCCGGGTGCTCCTGATCGGTATCGGATCGGGCGCGCGCCATTGAACTGGTGCCGGCTCCGCCCAGAAGCCGAGAGCGCTCACTGCAAAACTCCGCTCCAGCAGGTCAGGAGTGAGATCTGGTCCTGTCCCCGTCGGCAGATAAGCCACCCCCGCCACGGCATCGGGTTGGAGGTAGCGGGCTGCTGCCTCTCGCACCGCATCCGGCTCGATGCTCTGTAGGGCAGCGTATTCCCGGTCGAGAAAGGAGACGTGCTCCAGAGCTTCGGCCCCCGCGAGAGCCGACGCCTTCCCTTCCATCGGCTCCAGCCGCCGAGCCCACCGTGCCAGGAGCAGCGTGCGGGCGCGCTCGAGCTCTTCTGGGCCAGGACCCACCAGAGTCAGTCGGGCGACGCACTCGGCGACCCGCTCCACCGCAAGCGGCATCTTCTCCGGCGCGAGGTCTGCGTTGATACTGAAGACGCCGAGCTCAGTGGGGGAGTAATTGTGCGCCGCAACAGAAGTCACGATTCCGCTTTCGCGGAGCGCCCGGTAGAGTAGGCTTCCTCTGCCCGACCCCAGCACCGCAGCCGCCAGGTCCAGCGCCGGCGCATCCTGGTGCAGGGCGGGAACCGTTCTCCATCCCAGCACCAGCTCGGCCTGGCTCACGTCGCCCCGCAGCGTTCTGGCCCGGACCTCTCTTCTGGGTGGCTCCTCGGGTGAGGGGTCTACGGCGCCCGCGCGGCGGGACCAGTCCGCGTAGGCTGTGCGGGCTGCTTTCAGTGCCTCTTCCGCATCGAGATCCCCAGTGAGAGCGACGATGACCCGTTCCGGGACGTAGCGAGACTGGTAATACCCCATCATGTCGTCCCGGCTGAACCGCGCGAGCTGCTCCTCGTGTCCGATGCGCCACCGTCGAATCCGGTGATGGTCGAACATCACTTCGTGCAGCGTCTCCTGCGCCACGGCACCAGGCGTATCCCGCTTGCGCTTGGCTTCCTGGATGATGACCTGCAGCTCCCGGGCTAACTCTCCGGCGTCGATGACCGAGTTCCGTAGGGCATCGGACTGGATGTCGAGTGCCGCGCTCAAGCCCGAGGCTGGAAGCACGGTGAAGTAGGTGGTGTGGTCGTAGCCGGTCCCCGCGTTCAGGTAGCCTCCGGCGGCCTTTGTCTCCCGGGCAATGGCGCCGACTCCTCGCCGCGGAGTGCCCTTGAAGAACATGTGTTCAAGCACGTGGGAAATGCCGTTCCAGTGGTCCGGCTCGTCGAAGAACCCTGCTTTGACGTGGGTGACTACCGATACGACCGGCGCGGAGTGATCCGGCTGGACTAACAGCGTCAGTCCATTAGGCAGTACCTCGCGGACCACGTCTTTGGTCCAAAGCCGTGAACCGTGAGCAGTGAGCGGTGAGCGGGATGGTGTAACGGTCATCTATGAGTCGTGAAATGTGAAAACCGAACGGGGAGTTCCAAACTTAACTGGAACCCCCCGCTTACCGCTCACTGCTTACCGCTTACGGTTTATTGAACGATTCGCAGCACTCCCGCCTCCGCGCTACCTCGAATGAAAGCCTCGGCGTCGGTCGTTGGAATGACGATGCCGGTTTCCGCCTGACCCCGGCGGGCCAGACTGGCCATGAAGTCGCTGAGGGAGCCTTGGGCCCACTCCCGATCGGCAGCCTTCATCTGCAACAGGATTTCGTCCCAGGTTCCCCGAATCGTGTTGCCGGACAAGGTCATGATGGAATGGTTGTCGCCCTGTCCCGGCTTCCTCTGCATGGCGTGCAGTTCGCTCAGCAGGGTGCCGAACAGCTCCAGCTGATGAGGGTCGCGCACTCCACCGTCGGCCTGCTGCGCCTCGACCTCGGCCAGCAACATGTCGATACCGTCGGGTTCCCCTGCCACTTCGCTCAGGCGGACGAGCCAGGGCGCCAGCTCCGGATCTTCATCGGGGAGCCGGTAGATGGACTTCTTCAGCTCGATGTGCCGCCAGATGCCCAGCTCATCGTAGTGGTCTTCCGGCTGGGTGCGCTCCAGCTGGTGCAGCGCGGCCTCGCTCTCACCCCGATCGTACAAAAGATTTGCAAGATAGATCCGAGCTTCGCTGTATCCGGCGTCGATCTCCAGCGCCCGCCGCAGCCAGTAGAGTGAGCCGGCATCGTTGCCCAGTCGGTGAGAGGCGTAGCCCAGGCAGGCGGCCGCGTCAGGCGACTCCGGGTGGGCGGCAACGGCCAAATCGAAAAACCGGTGCGCCGGCGAAACCAGCCCCTCACGGAAGAGCGCCCGGCCGATCTGGAGCATCAGCTCATGATCGTCCTCGAACCCCAGCTGGAGGATTCGCTCCACTGCCCGCATGGCTCCGGCCCGGTCCCCCAGCTTGAGCAGGGATTCCCCCAGTCCGGCGAGTCCGTCCTCGTGGTCAGGGTCGAGGCTGAGCGCCTGGTCAAAGCTGCGCCGGGCCCAGGCGTATTCCTCCCGCGCCAGGTGGGCATAGGCTCTTCCGATGTGCAATTCGACCGCGTGGGGATACAGCGCTATGCCTTCTTTGAGAACAGTCAGGGCTTCATCGTAGCGACCTTCGTTGTACAGGTGATGGGCTTGTTCGTCG
The DNA here is from genome assembly GCA_035649975.1 of Gemmatimonadales bacterium. Lineage (GTDB taxonomy): Bacteria > Gemmatimonadota > Gemmatimonadetes > Gemmatimonadales > GWC2-71-9 > CAVVWJ01. Next base: position 14,776 of record DASRIN010000235.1, on the reverse strand, counting down.
AAATCGTCGGAGCTGAGGAATGCGTCCGACATCAGCAGGACCTCCCGCGGCAGGTTACCGACAAACTACGGAATTCCAGGTATCGGAGCAAGAGAAAATCCCTCGGTGATCGTCGTCACCAGCGCCCATGCAGCACCTGTGGCGCCGCGTTAGCTTTGTTCGATGATTGCTCTTTCCCCTGTCTCCCGCCTTTGAGCCACCCGTTCCCAAGCATGCTCCGCTCCATGCCTGTCGTGGTTCCCTTGATCGGTCTCTTCGTGAGCATTCATCCGGCGCTGCCAGCGCAACAAACTGCAGCACCGGCCCTCGGCGTCATCGATCAATTCCATTGAGCCGCACGCCATGACTCAACCTGAGCTGGACCCAGCCCCACCCAACCCTCCGGCGCCGCCGCCGCGGCGGCGGCGGCGGCCATTCATCATCCTCGGCATTCTGGTGCTCGGGTTCGCCGCCTGGGGTCTCCACCGCTACCTCTACTCGAGGCATCATGTGTCCACTGATAACGCACAGATCGACGGACACATCACATACATCGCGCCCCGGGTAGCCGCCTTCGTGACGCGGGTGCTGGTAGACGACAACCAGCCGGTTCAGGCCGGAGATACGCTCGTCCTCCTGGACAACCGGGACCTGAAGGTGAAGCTGGACGAGGCAGAAGCGGGGCTGCACGAGGCCGAAGCTGCGGTGGGAAGCCGCGCCCGGGCGGGCCAGGCGCTGGCCCAGCTGCAGGCTACCCGGTCTGAGGCTGCGTCGGCCCTGGCAGCGGTGGCATCGGCCGAGGCGGACTACAAGAAGGCGGCTGCCGATGTGGAACGGTATCGCACGTTGGCGCCCCGCAAGGTCGTATCGGCCCAGCAGCTGGATGCGGCGGAAGCGGCCTACCAGCGGGCGGCCGCCAACCTGGAGGCGGCGCGAAGGCGGGCTGCAGCCGCGGGGAGTCAGGTCTCCGCCTCCTGGGCTTCGGTCCGGGAGGCCGACGCCCGGCTGGCAGCGGCGCAGGCGGAGGTGGACAATGCCCGGCTGCAGGTGAGCTATGCCACAATCACGGCGCCGACAGCGGGGACGATTGCCAAGCGCACCGCCGAGACCGGCTCTCTGGTACAGGTTGGTCAGAATCTCATGTCCATCGTGCCGGACAGCGAGGTCTGGGTAACGGCAAACCTGAAGGAAACCCAGCTTACTAACGTGCGGGTGGGGGACCCGGTAGAATTCGAGGTTGACGCCTATCCCGGCCGCCACTTCAGCGGCAGGGTGGAGAGCCTGAGCCCCGCGACAGGGGCCAGGTTTGCCCTGCTGCCACCGGACAACGCAACCGGGAACTTTACCAAGGTGGTCCAGCGGGTTCCGGTAAAGATTGCGATCGAGCAGGCCTCCGACCCGCCCCCGCTCCGGCCGGGCATGTCGGTCGATGTGACCATCGAGACTGGAAATCAAAGAGATTCTCGAGCCGTTGCTCGGCAGAGCAGTGAGCCGCAGATGAACGCAGATAGAGCCAGATAATTCTCTGACTGCCCTAGTTTCTACCCTCCTAACCGTCGGTGCAGTATCAGTTAGCTTAGAGACGTGACCTTCCAGCGCAAATTGGTGCTCGGATTCTTGCTCATGGCTATCCCCGCGCTGCTGGTGGGGATCGGGGCGATCCGCAGCAATCTGCTCGAGCGCCGCGCGCTGCAGGCGCTGGGCGAGAGCATGGCCCGCACCCGAACCTACGCCGAGCTGGAGACGGCGATGTTCGACCAGAGCGAAGTCATCTGGCGCTACCTCAGCGGGCTCGATCCCACGGCGAGGCGGGAGTTCCGGCTCACCGGCCAGGTGGTCGAGTACTGGCAGCAGCGCTGGGCGGCGGAGCTTCGGCCCGAGGAGGCGAGCCTTGCCCAGCGGGTCCGTCAGATTCAACAGCAGATTCAGACTGCCGCGGACAGCATCTTCCGGCTCTACGACGCTGGTCGGCGCCAGGCCGCCTTCAGCGCCGCGCAGCAGGAGCTCAAAGGCCGTCTGCTCCCGGAGTTGACCCAGCTCAACCGGCAGATCTATCGCCAGGCCCGGGAGTCCAGCGTCCGGGGAGCATACTCCCGGCTGGAGGAAATTCTGTCCGGGCAGAAGCGGATCCTGGTGCTCACCCTGCTGCTCTCCCTCGCGGGTGGCCTGCTGGGCGCCTGGCTCATCGCCCGGAGTCTGGCGCGACCGGTCAAGCAGCTGGCCGACGCCATGGCCGTGGTCGGCACCGGCCAGCTGGACCATCCGGTGGAGGCAAGCTCCCGAGACGAGCTGGGTGATCTGGCTCGCGCGTTCGGCCGGATGACCGTAAACCTGCGCCAGTCGCGGGCCGACCTGGTGCGGCTCAATCGTGAGCTCGGGGCCAAAGTTGATCAGCTGGAGCACACCCAGGCCCAGCTGGTCCAGTCGGAGAAGCTCGCCTCCATCGGCGAGATGTCGGCTGCCGTAGCGCACGGGTTGCGGAACCCGCTCGCCAGTCTTCGGGCGGCCGCTCAGGTGGTTCGTCGCCATCCGACTTCGCCTGCTTCCACTGAGCACCTGGACGCCATCATCGAGGAGGTGGACCGGCTGGATCGCCGGATCAGTCATCTGCTCAGCTTTTCCCGTCCAGCCCCCTTTCATCCTCTGCGAGAGAACGTGTCCCGGCTCATCGAAGGCGCACTGGGCGGTTTCGCCGAGCTGGCCCGGGAGCGCAGGGTGGAACTCCAGCTGGACCTCGCCCCGGTGCTTCCGGCGGTGCGGATCGACCCAATGCAGGTGGAACAGGCGTTGCTCGAGGTCGTCTCCAACGCGCTCGACGCCATGCCTGACGGGGGCCGGCTGCGGATATCGGCCTCGGCCAATGGCTCGGCCGCAGAGTCATCGGAGGTCCTCATCGAGGTCGTCGACACTGGACCAGGAATTCCGGAGCAGGTGCTGCCGTCCGTTTGTGAGCCCTTCTTCACTACGCGACAGGAGGGAACCGGCCTGGGCCTCGCCATTGCCAAGCGGTACGTCGAGCAGAACGGCGGGAGCCTGGAGATATCCAGCCGTCCGGGAGGCACCACGGTGCGGATTCGGCTTCGCGTAGCGGCCCCCAGCGAGGCCGCGGTATGACCGCACCGCGATCCACGGTGCTCATCGTCGATGATGAGCGCACCTTGGCCCGGGCGGTGAAGGCTTTTCTCACTGAAGCCGGTTACGAGGCCGAGGTCGCCGGCGATGCCGAACAGGCATTGGGGCTGCTTCAGAGCCTTCGACCCGACGTGGTGTTTGCCGACGTCCGGCTGCCCGGAATGAGCGGTACCGATCTGCTCCGGCGCATTCGCGAGTTCGATCCGGCCATCCCGGTCGTCATCATGACCGCCTACGGCACCATCGAGGGAGCAGTCGAGGCGGTCAAGCTTGGCGCATTCGACTACATGAAGAAGCCGGTCGACTTGGAGGAGCTCAAGCTACTGGCGGATCGCGCCCGGGAGACGGCTCTGCTCAAGCAGGAGCTCTCCTACTATCGCCGGCGCGACGCCTTCGAGGCCCCTGTCACCGGCATTCTGGGGCAGTCTCCCGCACTGCTCGCGGTCCTGGATCGAGTGCGTCAGATCGCCGCGCTGGACGAAACCCCGCCAATACTCATCACCGGAGAAACCGGATCGGGAAAGGGCCTGATCGCCCGTACCCTGCACCAGTCCGGAAAGCGCGCCAGCAAACCGTTCATCGACGTGAACTGCACTGCCCTGCCCGCAACCCTGATGGAAGCCGAGCTCTTCGGCTACGAGCGAGGCGCGTTCACCGATGCCAAGGAGTCGAAGCTGGGGCTGTTCGAGGCGGCCGAGGGTGGCTTCATCTTCTTGGACGAGGTGGGCGATCTGGAGCTCTCGCTGCAGGGGAAGCTGCTGCGGGCCATCGAGGAGCGAACGGTCCGGCGAGTGGGTGGCATCCGCGACCGCCGAATCGACGTGCGCATTCTGGCGGCCACCAACCGCAACCTCGAGCAGGAGGTGCAACGGAACCAGTTCCGGGGAGACCTCTACTTCAGACTCGCCGTGATCCTGCTGCACCTCCCCCCTCTCCGCGAGCGGGGCGAGGACGTACTGCTACTGGCCGATCACTTTCTCCGGCAGTTCAGCGCGAAGTACGGGAAGAGAGTGAGCCGGTTCGATCGCGAGGCGAGAGATGTGCTGCTCCTCTATCCCTGGCCCGGAAATGTCCGGGAACTGAGCCATGTGATCGAGCGGGCCGTGCTCTGGAGCCAGGAGGACACGCTGAGCCTCGAACATCTGTCGCTGACCGCACCCCGGCCACCGGAACGGGAAGAAAAGCCTTCCGAAGGAGGGGAGGACGGAAGGCCTGCCGAGGTTGCCGCCGACAACTCTGCTCTCCCACCGACCGGAGTGGATCTTACCCAGTGGGAAAGGACCCTGATCGAGCGGGCCATGCGGGAGGCGGGGGGGAACCAGACCAAGGCCGCCCAGCGCCTGGGCATTAGCCGCGACACCCTGCGCTATCGGCTCAAGAAGTTCGGTATTCGAGGTGGGTGAAATCACCCAGGTGGTTGTGATGCCCCACCTCGAGGCGCCCGCCACCCCGGATGGGCGAAAGCACAAGTCCAGCGCCCCCAAAGGTTAGCAAAGTTCGTCTTTTCAGTGACCGGTTGGCACGCACCCTGCCCTGCAGTCGTCATAGTCGGGTCCACGACGGCCCGGCTGGGTGAAACCACCCAGACCAAGATTGTTTCTCTACCCCGAATGGAGCCAAGCCATGTCCTGGACCAAACCCGAAGCTGAGATCGTGGCCGTCACGATGGAAGTCACCGCTTACGTCGCAACGCTCTAACCCAGAGCGGAATTGAAGGGCTCGCGCAAGCGGGCCCTTCGGCTGTCTACAGTGCGCATCGTTCTACTCGGTACCGCGGCGGGGGGAGGCTTTCCCCAGTGGAACTGCTGGTGTCCCACCTGCCGTGCCAGCCGTGCAGATCCACATCGAGCTCTGCCGCGCACCCAATCCTCAGTCGCTGTCAGTGCCGACGGTGAGCGCTGGTTCCTGCTTAACGCCTCACCTGACGTCCACCGCCAGCTCGCCTGCCTGCCCGGAGCCCTTCCCACCGGGATCCGGCACGTCGCTGTCGAAGGTATCGTCGTCACCGACGCCGAGCTGGATCACACCCTGGGGATCGTGTTGCTCCGGGAGGCGCGCCGGCTTCACCTCTACACCACCGCTGCGGTGCGCTCGATCCTGGAAACCGATTCTCGGCTGCTTCCGGTCACCGGGGCATTTGCTGATGTGACTGTCACTGAGTTGCCGTTGGACGGCCAGGTGCCACTGACCTTTCGCGACGGCGAGCCGTCCGGAATCAGGGTCCAGGCTTTTCCCGTGCCGGCTGGCCCGCCACGGTTCGCCACGCGCAGTGGAGCCGGACATACGGTGGGACTGATTCTGGAGGACATTGTGAGCGGCGGCCGCTGTGCCTTCGTACCCGGGTGTGGGGAGCTGGAGTCCCCGATCTTGCAGCGGCTGGGTGCAACCGACCTGCTCTTGTTCGACGGCACCTTCTGGAGCGATGACGAGCTGAAGACACTGGGCATCGGTGACCGCTCCGCGCGGGAGATGGATCATCTTCCCGTCTCAGGCCCAGGTGGCAGCCTGACTCGGCTGGCCGACCTGAGCGGTCCCCAGAAGGTCTACACCCACATCAACAACACCAATCCCATGCTGCTGGAGGCTTCGCCGGAGCGCCGAGCCGTGGCCGCCGCCGGCATCGAGGTCGGGTTTGACGGCATGAGCTTCACGTTATGACTGCGGTGCTCGGCATTCCAGCGCTGGCGGCTCCGCCCCCGCCGCCGATTCCGCGGCTCGATCAGCCGCTGAGTCCGGATGCCCTGGCGGAGGGCCTGCGCGCCTTCAGTATCTCCTACTACGCCAATCATCCCTTCCACCAGCTCATGCATGAGGGACGGCTGACTCCTCGCCAGCTGCAGGGCTGGGTGGCGAACCGCCTGGCATATCAGCGAGCCATTCCCCGTAAGGATGCCGCGATCATCTCCAACTGTCCCGACCCGGATGTGCGGCGCGAATGGATGCAGCGGATCGTGGATCACGACGGCACCCGGCCGGGGACCGGCGGGATCGAGATGTGGATTCGGCTGGGAGAGGCACTGGGGGTTCCCCGGGAGGAGATGGAGGATGAGCGCCACGTTCTCCCAGGAGTCCGCTTCGCCGCTGAGGCGTACGTGACGTTCTGCCAGACGAAGCCCTGGATCGAGGCGGTGGCCTCGTCACTGACCGAGCTGTTCGCGCCCGATCTGATGCGCCGGAGAATTGCAGCCTTTCCAGAGCACTACCCGTGGGTCCGGACCGAGGGGCTGGAGTATTTCCGCAGCCGGCTGGTTCAAGCGCCGCGGGATAGTCAGCAGGGGCTCAGGCTGGTGCAACAGCACTGTACCTCGATCGAGTCCCAATACCGCGCTTTCGAGGCTCTGGCGTTCAAGCTGGAGATGCTCTGGGTCATGATCGACACGATCCACAATGCCTATGCCGACTCCTGACCCTCCGGCACGTGCCACGCCACTGATGACCCTCGACTCCGTCCCTCGCCTGTGGCGCCTGGCCCGGCTCGATTTCGACCCGGTGCGGCAGCGGCCTGTGCTCTTGTATCCCGAGGGAGCGGTTCTGCTGAATGAGACCGGGGCCGCCATTCTGGAGCTCTGCAACGGAAGCAGGACCCTGAGCGACATCGTCACGATTCTGACCGAGCGCTACAACGCCGACGTGAGCGCCGATGTCACCGAGTATCTCACCACCATGGCAGACCGGGAGCTGATCCGTGCTAACTGAGGTCCCGACCACGCTCCTGGCGGAGTTGACCCACCGCTGCCCGCTCCACTGCCCCTATTGCTCCAATCCACTCGAGCTGATTCGAGGCGAGGCCGAGCTGAGTACGGAGCAGTGGAAGCGGGTCTTCTCTGAGGCCAGGGCTCTTGGCGTGCTGCAGCTCGGTCTCTCCGGTGGCGAGCCTCTCTTGCGGAAGGACCTGGAGGAGCTGGCGGCGCATGCCCGCTCGGCGGGCCTCTACTCGACGCTGGTGACGTCGGGCCTGGGCCTGACCCGGGCCCGGGCGGAGCGGCTCAAGGAGGCTGGCCTGGAGCACATCCAGATCTCGATTCAGGACTCGGACCCGGTGGTTGCAGAGCAGATCGCGGGAACCCGCTCGGTCAAGCACAAACAGGTCGCGGCCGCGCTGGTGCGGGAGCTGGGGTTTGCTTTTACGGTGAACGTGGTGCTGCATCGGTCCAACCTCGACCGGGTAGGGGAGATCATCGACCTTGCCGCCGAGCTGGGCGCCGACCGGATCGAGCTCGCTAACACCCAGTACTACGGCTGGGGGCTCCGGAATCGAGCCGCCCTCCAGCCCACCCGGGAGCAAGTCGAGCGATCTCGGGAGGTCGCCGAGCAAGCCATGCAGCGCTACCGGGGTCGCATGCAAATCACCTACGTGCTCCCCGATTACTACGAGGCCTACCCCAAGGCCTGCTACGGCGGATGGGGCAAGCTTTATCTGGTCATTGCGCCCAACGGAATGGCTCTGCCCTGCCACGGAGCCACCCAGATTACCTCGCTGACCTTCGATAACGTGCGCGACCACTCACTGGACTGGATCTGGCGCGAATCGAAGGCCTTCCGAGCCTTCCGAGGCGACGACTGGATGCGGGAGCCCTGCCGTAGCTGTCCCCGCAAGACCGTCGATTTCGGTGGCTGTCGCTGTCAGGCGTTTGCCCTCACCGGCGATGCAGCCAACCCCGACCCGGTGTGCACTCTCACACCGCTGCGGCAGATCATCGATCAGGCCCTACTCGAGCCAGCCCGTCAGGAAGCCGACTTCGAATACCGCTATCCCGCCCCGGAGCCGGCAACGGTCTGACCCGGAAATCAGGAGCTGGTGGGGCAGCCTCCTGGGCTCGCGGGAGGCACGGTCAGGTCTCGAGAAACTGTGATCCGCTGCTCCACCCGGGACCGTATCGCCTGCCGCACCGCCGGACCCGCCGGCACCGTGGTCTCGACCACGATCTGTCGCTCTCGACGCAGTAGACCCAAGGTAGGATGCCAGACAAAGGTGCCCCGCTCGTCGGATGATTGGCGGAGCTCGATAGGCAGAGTGTCCTTGGCGCCAGGATCACGCCGGTTTTTGCGCCTCACCCGCAGCTCGAAGCGAAAGAGCGGCAGGCCGGACAGGGCGCTGTCCGCCAGGCGTCGCACTGTGACTCCTGCGGAATCGGTCCAGACCTGGCCGGGCTGCAGGAGATGGGGCGGGAGCACTGGAAAGAAGTCATCGAGAGCGGTCGCCATGCCCGCAATTTCGGCCACCTCGTCGGGGATGAACGGAACCACTCGTCCCGAGTAGCCTCCCATCGGAGTTAGCGTTCCCCGGTAGCGCCCGCCCAGGAGGCCGTCGGTATCAGGACGGATGGTGGTTTCCGGGGACCGACGCCACAGTACGAGGGAATCCAGCCAACCTTCCAACCCGATACCATTCGCGGCCGGTGCGGCGCGAAAGTTCCAACGCGCCACCCGCCCGGCGGTCTGCTCCCGGTCCTTCCCTCCGGACTGAGCCAGGATCCTAGAGCGGGAAGTCTCCCGGAAGCGGGCGCAGTCGAGTTGCTGGGGGCCGTAATGAAAGACGTTTGACCAATCCTGGGCCCGAGCGGCGGGCTGATGCGCAAAGAGAAACGCCGCCACCACCGCCCTGGCAGTCCGACCGGACAACTCCCTACTCCGCCTCCATGAAAGGATAGCGGTAGTCCTTGGGCGGACTCAGGGTTTCCTTGATGCTGCGGGGCGAGACCCAGCGCAGAAGGTTGAGGATCGAGCCGGCCTTGTCATTGGTGCCACTGGCCCGGCTTCCACCGAACGGCTGCTGGCCCACTACTGCTCCAGTCGGCTTGTCATTGATGTAGTAGTTGCCGGCCGAGTTGCGCAGCGCGCGATCCGCTTCGGTTATCGCTCGGCGGTCCCGGCTGAAAACCGCTCCGGTCAGCGCGTATGGACTGGTCTGGTCCACCAAGGTGAGCGTTTCCCGCCAGCGGCCTTCAGGATAGACATGCACCGCCAGCACTGGTCCGAAGATCTCCTCGCACATCAGGCGGTAGCCCGGATCCTCCACCTGCAGGAGCGTAGGCTGCACGAAGAAGCCAACTGAATCATCGGTGCCGCCACCGGCCAGCACCTTGACGCCGGCGTCTTGCTTCGCCGCCTCCAGGTGGTCTCGCAGCCGGGTAAATGCCCGGCGATCGATGACCGCCCCCATGAAATTTCGGAAGTCGGCGACATCCCCCATCCGGATGTCCTCGATCATGCCGATGACCCGGTCTCGGACCGCGGGCCAAAGACTGTCCGGTATGTACGCCCGGGAGGCCGCGCTGCACTTCTGCCCCTGATACTCGTACGCACCCCGAACCATAGCCACCGCGAGAGCGTCGACGTCCGCGCTCGGGTGAGCCAGGATGAAGTCCTTACCCCCGGTCTCGCCCACGATCCTGGGATACCCGCTGTAGCGGTCCAGATTGGCCGCGACCGTCTTCCAGAGGCCCTGAAACACGGGCGTCGAGCCGGTGAAGTGAATGCCGGCGAGCCTTCGATCCGAGAGCAGCGTCTCGCTCACTTCAATCGAATTGCCGGGGAGGAAGTTGATCACCCCGGGGGGGAGTCCGGCCTCTTCCAGGAGCTTGTAGAAAAACCAGTTGCTGAGCATTGCCGTGGCCGCAGGCTTCCAGACCACGCTGTTGCCCATGAGGGCGGGTGCGGTCGGCAGATTGCCGCCGATGGCCGTGAAGTTGAACGGCGTAATCGCGTAGACGAAGCCTTCCAGCGGCCGGTGGTCCATCCGGTTCCACACGCCGGGCGAGGACGCCGGTTGCTCGTGGTAGATCCGGTCAGCGAAGTGGACGTTGAAGCGGAGGAAGTCGATCAACTCACACGCGCTGTCGATCTCGGCCTGGTAGGAGGTCTTGCTCTGGCCCAACATAGTGGCGGCGTTGAGCAGCTGCCGGTGGGTAGTGGCGAGCAGCTCGGCGGCGCGGAGAAAGACTGCGGCCCGGTCCTCGAATCTCCAGTGACCCCAATCCCGCTGGGCTTCAACCGCGGCCTTGACCGCCGAGTCGATTGTTGCTTGATCGGCCTGATGGGTGCGGGCCAGGACCCGCTGATGACAGTGGGGCGAGACAACATCGTGGGTCTTGCCGGTGCGCACCTCCCGCCCAGCCACAACCGCGGGAATGTCGGTCTGTCGGGCGCCGACTGCCCCCAAGGCCTGTTTGAGAGCCGTGCGCTCAGGAGATTCCGGCGCATAGCTCAGCACCGGCTCGTTGCGAGGGAGGGGAATATTCCAGGTACCGCTCATCACTTCACCCGAAGCCAGAAGATTGAGTGAAGATAATCAGAACACTCCCGTCGGCGGTTTGCCCGGCCCGGCGATCACGGGTTGATCGAGCAGCGTGAATCCGTTGGCTGAAAGAATGGCCTGGCCAGCAGGAGAAAAGACAAAACGCACGAACGCCGCCGCCGTGGTCGGGTGAGGCGCCCGGGTAGGGATGGTCAGCGCATAGACGATGGGCTCACCGGTGAACTCGACCGAGTCCCTCCCGCCGCGTACGGCACCCGGGAGGCGGACTCGGGCCTGGGCATACCACGAAGCCAGCTTAGGGTCACTCAGATTTACTTCAGCCGGCAGGTCGACGTGCCGGAGACCCGCCGTTCGGGCAATGGACAGATATGACCAGGCATAGTCCAGCTCGCCGGCCTGTACCAGCGCTACCAGGTCGGCTTCCTTGGGCCGCATGTACTTCGGCGGGAACGCCCGGTCGAGCCGGGTCGCCAGCCCGGGCTGATGGTAGACCTTTTCGGCCAACTGGAACACCATCAAACTCCGATACCCGTTGGGATCCAGCGCTGGATCAGAGTGCCCGGCTCGGATGCCGGTTCGCAGCAGGATCTGCCACCAGTTCCGTCCGTTGATCTCGTCTGCCCCGGTCGACTCCTCGGTGTAGGCCAGTACCATGGCGTTTCGGGCAAAGGTCGCGTACCAGGCGGCATGCTTGGGGATGAGCAGCTTGGGAATGATTCCGTAGTCGGCCACGCCGATCACGTCGGGGGTCTTGCCGAGATCGGTGATCTTGCGCGCCGCTTCGAGGCTGCCGGAGTTTTCCTGGGCTGGCTTCACTTCCGGGTTTTTTTCTCTGAACGCGGCCAGCAGCTCGCTGAAGGGCTTGGCCAAACTTCCGGCATTGAAGACGACCAGCTGTCCGGTAGGACCCTGCTGGCCCTGGAGTGGTGGGGCGACGGCCGATGCCAGCCAGAGCATCAGCACTGCGTTCGTGCGCAACCGAACCTCCCCTGCCTGAACCTCAGAAGGCAACCTGCCAGGCAACAGTAGCCTTCTCCGGACCGATCAGCACGCTGGGCGGCCGGAGATTGAAGATTTGCCAGCGACCGTTCACCAGCTTGGCCGAGGTGATACCCAGCACTGCGCCGGCCGCCACGTCGCTGAGCCAGTGGTGATTGTCGTTGATCCGCGACCAACCTACCCCGACAGCCAGGGTGTACAAACCCACGGTTGCCCAGGGGCGCCGAATATCGTCCGACAAGGCGGTCGCGAAGGCAAATGCCATGGTGGTGTGACCCGACGGCATCGCCTCCTGCCCCGAGAACGGAACGTAGCTGTCGGCATCGGAGCTTTCATACGGGCGAGGACGTCCGAGCGCGAGCTTGGCCGCCCCGGATGCGACGCCAGCAAGAGCCAGGGTCACTGCCAGCCGGCCCCCGGACCGGGTGAGCTCCTGATTGCCGCTGACCATGCCGGCACCCAGTAGCCCGAGCGTGACCGACCCGTATATCTCGGGCTGCCCTAGATGTCGAATCGAATGGGCCATGTCGTTCCCCGACTCGGTACGGTTCCTTTGGGCGAGTCGTTGGGCCGGCTGGTCCAGCAGCATCAGCCCCGACAGGCCGCCCAGTACGATGGCCCCGTGCCACCATTTGATCAGCGTCGGTTGATCCACCTGCGGCAACATGTCCGACTGGGCCACACCCGGAATGGGGTGAGTTAGGAGCAGCAGAGCCGCGAGCGTGACCCGCCCACTCCAACGTCCAGGCCGAGGCAGACCATTGCCCCATGGTTTACTTTGGATGCCGGAAGTCGTCATCTCAGCTCGAGGATTCAATGATGAAGCCATCAACTGGCGTGCTGCTGCTGGTGATGTTGGCCGCGTGCCGCGGGTACGACCTGGATTCCCGTCTGGTACAGCAGGATGGCCTGGTCCCGCCCGACCAGTACGCCCGCTACGGGCGGGAACAGGCTCAGGAAATTGCCATCGCCCGGGAGTTGGCCCAGGCGCACAAGGGTGACGCGCCCGATGAGTTGGTTCAGCAGTCCCAGGCGGCCGCCGGCTACGCCCGGACTCTGCCCGATGTGGCGGACGTCAAGGCCGACCCGCTCGGCCTCCTGCTCACGGTTCGATTCAAGAGCGGCTGGCGGACGATGATTACTCCCCTGGAGGACGGGAAACGCGGCTCCGAAACGGTGGGTCTACCCGGCAAGGCCGGGACAGGAGCATCGCGCTAAATCCCGGCGCAATATACTATCGGAACAGGTCAGAGAATTCTTCTGTGACGGGTTGTTGTCAGGTCACGACGACCTTGCCGGATTCCGACGCAGCGGATCGCCTGGCCCACACACTGGTGCGTGAGCGCCTGGCGGCATGTGCCCAGGTGGCAGGGCCAATCTCAAGTACCTACCGCTGGCAGGGCACCGTCGAGCAGGCGAGCGAATGCTACTGCCATCTCAAGACGACGATGGAGCGGCTACCAGCGCTCCGGGCACGGATCAGGGAATTGCACCCCTACGAGGTGCCGGAGATCATAGCGATCCCTATTGTGGATGGAGACGCTGGCTATCTGCGGTGGATTGAAGAGTCAGTTGGCTAGCCCGCGGACCCACAGCACCAGGGTGGGGGGAGCTACACAGCCGCGGCGCTGCCGAGCCAGCAGCTCGAGAAAGGCGCGGTCACAGCAGTAGGCGGGATAACAACTGGAGCAGCTGGCCAGATGTTTCCCCATTGACACCCAGTCTTCCGGCCCCAGCTCACGGTCGAGATATTCCCAGAGCCGGCTCAAAAACTCTTCACATTCCATTCATTGAACCCTCAGCACGCACGCCTCGTTCACTGCCACGCTGACCTCCAGAACAGGGGAGAGGGGCTGCTGGTTCCTGGCTCGGCGGCGGCCTTGGCCGGCGACAGCTTTTGAGCAGGCGAGTCAATCTCATCACCCTCCTGGTGGTGCTTGCGTTCGCCGCCTATCTGCTCTGGTCTACCCTGAGCTCCCAGAGGGTAGAGTGCACGGTGACGGTTGCGTTTCGGGATAGCGAGAATGCCGGCACCGCCTCGGCGGCGTCGGAGACCGATGCGGCACGCGAAGCGCAGACTGCGGCGTGCGGCCCCCTGACTCAGGGCATGGATGAGCGGATTGCTTGCAGCCGGGTTCCTCCCACAGCCCGGCGGTGCCGGAGTCTATGAACGACGGCCCACCTCCCCGTCGCTCTCGTCCTCCCCTCCTTGCATTCCCTCACCCTCTCGCCCTGCTGGTGGGGTGCGTCCTCCTGGCTGCGGCCCTGACCTGGGTTCTTCCAGCGGGCAAGTTCGAGCGGAGGGAGGATCCCACTACCGGCCGCAGCGTCGTGGTAGCCGGCACCTACCATCGGGTCGAGCAGCAGCCGGTGGGCCCGTTTCAGGCTTTCGTCGCCATCCCCAAGGGCATTGTGGACGCGGCGTCCGTGATCGGTCTGGTGTTCCTGATCGGGGGCGCCTTCACGGTGGTCGAACGTACCGGCACTCTGGGTCGCTTGATCACCGTCCTGGCCGAGCGGGTCAGCCGCCGTGGAATTCTGGTGATCCCCATCGCCAGCGTGGCGTTCAGCCTGGGCGGCATCATGATGCAAATGCAGGAGGAGCTGGTCGCCTTTGTGCCGGTACTTCTGGTGCTGGTACGCCGCCTGGGATTCACGCCGTTGGTGGCGGTGGCAATGAGTCTTGGCTCCGCCGCCATCGGGGCCGCTTTCAGTCCGGTCAACCCATTTCAGGTCATCATCGCTCAGAAAGTCTCCCAGCTCCCCCCGGGATCCGGGCTCGAGTTTCGGCTGGGATTTTTGCTGCCCGCGCTGGGCACCTGGGTCCTGGGTACCATGTGGTACGCTGGACGGACCCGCGTCCCACCGGTTGAGCCGGCGGCTGGTGCCCGAGAAGCTCCCCAGGCCAGGGACTTGGTGGTCCTGGTCTCCATCCTCGCAGCGTTCGCTGTCTACATCTACGGCGCCCAACGCCTGGGCTGGGAGTTCGACCAGCTTGCGGCGCTGTTTCTGGTGGTGGGTGTGCTGGCTGGCCTACTCGGCCGGCTGGGGTTCTCCGGTACGGCAGAGGCGTTCGGGGAGGGCTTCAAGTCGATGGCTCTGGCCAGCCTCCTCATCGGCTTTGCCCGGGCCATCTACGTAGTCCTGGACGAGGGCCAAGTCGTGGACACCGTTGTGCACGGAATGTTTGCGCCGATTGCCGGACTGCCTGCCACCTTGTCGGCGCTCGGCATGATGGCGGTGCAAGGTGTCATTCACCTGCCCGTGCCCAGCACCAGCAGCCAGGCGGTTCTGACACTCCCTCTGCTGGTACCGCTCTCGGATCTGATCGGGCTCTCGCGCCAGGTGACCGTGCTCGCCTACCAGTATGGCGCCGGCCTATGCGAGATCATCACCCCTACCAACGGA
>DASRIN010000234.1:0-10519 GCA_035649975.1 Gemmatimonadales bacterium | reverse complement strand
CTTTACCCGGCACCCAGTCCACCTCGATCACGACACGGCTCCATGTCCAACGACAAGCACCTTCGCTGCTCCTTCTGTGGGAAATCGAAGGATTCGGTACGGAAATTCATCTCCGGGCCGTCGGTCTACATTTGCAACGAGTGCATCACCCTCTGCAATGAGATCCTGGCGGAAGACGAGGAGCGCGAGGTTGCCGATAGCATTACCCAGGTTCCCACGCCCTCGGAGATCAAGGACGTGCTGGACCAGTATGTCATCGGGCAGGAGCGGGCCAAGCGGACCCTCGCGGTGGCTGTCTACAATCACTACAAGCGGATTAATGCCTCCAGCGGCCGCGAAGGCGACGTGGAGCTGGACAAGTCCAACATTCTTCTCCTCGGCCCGACCGGCGTCGGCAAGACGCTGCTGGCCCAGACACTGGCCCGCATTCTCGATGTTCCCTTTACCATAGCCGACGCCACCACGCTCACCGAGGCAGGGTACGTCGGTGAGGACGTGGAGAACATTCTGGTCCGGCTGCTGCAGGCGGGCGAGTTCAACGTGGCCGAGTGCGAGCGCGGGATCGTCTACATCGACGAGATAGACAAGATTGCCCGGAAGTCGGAAAACCCCAGCATCACCCGGGACGTGTCGGGCGAGGGTGTCCAGCAGGCGCTCCTCAAGATTCTGGAAGGCACCATCGCATCGGTGCCTCCCCAGGGCGGCCGCAAGCACCCGCAGCAGGAATACATCCAGATCAACACCAAGGACATCCTCTTCATCTGCGGCGGCGCGTTCGACGGGCTGGAAAAGATCATCGAGGCGCGCACCGGGCGGCAGCAGATCGGCTTCAGCAATGGTGGCCGCAAATCGGGGAACCAGCTCACCCAGGGGAATCCGTACCTGGACGTCGAGCCTGATGACCTGCTCCGCTTCGGCCTCATCCCCGAACTGGTCGGGCGCCTTCCCGTGGTCGTCTCACTCGAGGCGCTCGACGAAGAGGCGCTGATCCGGATTCTGGTGGAGCCCAAGAACGCCCTGACCAAGCAATACAAGAAGCTGTTCGAGCTGGAGGATGTGGGCCTTACCTTCGACCCCGAGTCGCTACGGGCAGTGGCCCAGCGCGCCCTGAAGCGCGGCACCGGGGCCCGCGGACTGCGCGCCATCCTCGAGACCATGATGACCGACATCATGTTCGATCTGCCTAACCGCGAGGATGTGCGGGAGATCGTGATCACCAAGGAGGCGATCAGCGAGGGCACCTCACCGCTGATCGTGACCGAGCGGGCACGGGCCAAACGGGAGGCGTGAGGCGCGAGGGTAAGCCGGGAAGCGGGGATGCGGGGAAGCTCGGGCGGTCAGGGGGTCAGGCGGTCGGTATGGGCGCACAGGGTGCGCCCTTGTCGCATTCAATTGCGGCTGTCAATCCGCTGGCATCACAGTCGGTCGAGTTCGTGGGGTCGTTCCCGGATCCGAGGGTCAGGGTGGATCCTCCGCTCCCGGAGATTGCCTTCATTGGGCGGTCCAATGTCGGGAAATCGAGCCTGCTGAATGCCCTGGTTGGACGTCCCGGCCTGGCCCGGGTGAGCGGATCTCCGGGCAAGACCACGCTGCTCAACTTCTACCGGCTGCCCCGGCTCTATCTGGTCGATCTTCCGGGCTACGGATTTGCCCGAAGCAGCAAGAGCGCCCGGGCCGGTTATCGGAAGCTGCTGCATAGGTATCTCGAAACCCGGGACACGCTGGCCGGGATTGTGTGGCTGCTGGATATTCGCCGCGATCTGTCCCGGGAGGACCGGGAGATGCACGAGCTACTGACCGAAAGTGCCCGGCCGGTGCTGGCGGTCTTCACCAAGGCCGACAAATTGACCCGATCAGCCCTTCACACCCGGGAGCGAGAGCTGGCCCAAGCCCTGGACCTTACCCCCGATCAGCTAGTGGTGACCAGCAGTCGCACCGGCACCGGCATAGCGGATCTGGCGGAGAGTGTCCTGGCGGCGGCCCTCAGGGAGGCTTCGTGAATCCGCGCCAGCTAGTGTTTCTGCTCGCCGCACTGGGATGCGCCGGCCATGCCAGCAGCCAATCGCCGAGCCAATCCCCGAGCCAATCGCCGGAGTCTGCTCGTCCCCTGCCGCTGGGGCTCGGATCCCTATCCCAGAACGATCTGGCCCTTCGGGTCAGGAACGATGATCTGGAAATCAGGTTCATTCCTCTCGATTCCAGACTTGCCCCACTGCTTGCTCGCGACGCTTACCAGTCGCTTCGGGGACTGGTAGACGGCCACCGCCGGGCGATCGACTCGGTCGCCTCCCGTGCCGGGGTAGCCCAGCCAGGATTGGCTCTGGTGAGTTTTTTCGGCCAGCGTCCCGACGTCCGATTCGATGCCCAGACGCTCACCCTCCAGATCCGGAGCCGGGTGTTCCGGCCTCTTGGGTTCATTCCCCTCAATTCCAAGTTCACCTCGCAACAACTGAACCTGCGGGAGCAGGCAAGCGCCATCTATCTGTTTGAGGAGAGCATCCCGGTGGAGGATTCGTTTACGCTCACCTATGGCGCTCTCCAATCGGACGACTGGCAAGGGAAGCAGTCCATGCTCAATCGGGAACGAGCCCGGGTATCGGCCAAGGCCGGAGCTCAACGGCCTGACAGCGGCCGTTAGGCCGGCACCTGCAGCTCGAGTCGGAGCGCTCGCCTCTCCTCCGATCCGCTCTCCCGACCGGCCCTGGTGTCCTTGCTCCCGCGCGTCCATCATTCGACCATATACGCACTTCCGCCCCTTCAGGGCCCCGAGGCACCCATGGTTCTCCTGCCCCTCCGCGAAGTCCGGCTGCCCAAGGCCACCGAACAGTTCTATGACCGCTGGCTGACTGATCTCGAGGGTCAGCTCGCCGAGCCGGGAGCGGATTGGCACCGGATTACCCGGGAGGCGCTGTTCCAGATTTTTTACTCTGGGGCGCGGGATTACGAAGGGATGTTGCAGGACCCGAAGACTCCGGAGACCACCCGGTTGGCCTTGCTGTCGCTCGACCCCCGCAACGTGACGCTGGAGCCGGAGTATTACGCCGAGGTCGATGGGGAGCGCTACGCCCGGGTCAAGCCGCTGATCTGGCTTTGGCAAAACTTTGACAAGTCGCCACTCGGCGGCAACGTGCATCTGGGGGTCCGGTTCCGCCGGATCCTGGCGCGGCACATCTTCGCCCGGGTGGGACGCAACTTCAAGGCTTTTCACTTCGTGGAGTTTTCCTTCGGATACAACCTCGAAGTGGGAGATGACGTGGTCGTGCACCGCAATGTGCTGCTGGATGACCGCGGAGGAATCACGCTGGGAAACCGGGTGAGCATTTCGGACTACGCGAACATCTACAGCCACACTCACAGCATCGTGGACCAGCGAGACGTCACCAATGCCCGGACGGTGCTGGAGGACGATGTGCGGATCACCTATCACGCCACGGTTCTGGCCGGGGTCCGGGTGGGACGGAATGCGATGGTGGGCGCCAACGCCGTGGCCACCAAGGATGTCCGCCCCTACCACGTCAATGTCGGCATTCCAGCCAAGTCAATTCGGGTCAAGCCCAACGCACCGCCGGAGGCCTATGTGACCGAGCGAGTGGCCCGAAGCCATCAGCGGGAGGGCTGAGCTGGCTCGCCGGACGGGTTCGGCCCGCCTCTCGATCGCCACCGTCGCGGCAGGGGCACTTCTCACCTCAGTCGTGGCCGCGGTGCTGGTGGCTGATCCCCTTCCCAGTTTCCCTGTCCTGGGCTTCATCCTGGCCGGGGTCACTCTTCTAGTTCTGTCAGTCTGGCGCCAATCCTGGGAGCTGCCGCTGCTCTTGGTTTCGGCAGCGCTCCTGGTACTGGTGGCCGGCTGGGCTCAACACCGGGTCTGGTTCGTCTTCGCCCTTGCGACGGCCAGTGTGCTCGGGACGCTTTGGGCCGCGCTCATCCGCGCACATCGTCGCTCCCAGGACGCCGAGACCAAGGCCGACCAGCTTGCGGTCCAGGTCGACCGCCGCATCAGCGAGCTCTTCTCGCTGCAGGAGCTGAGCTACGTCCTGTCCGAATCCATCCAGCTCGATCGGGTGGTGGACCAGGTTGCTAAGTATGCCGCCCGGTTCCTCCAGGCGGACGGAGCCATCGTCGTGCTGGGGGAGATGGAGGGAAGAATGCTCCGCGTGGTGGCCGCCTCCGGCACGTTGGAGCCGTTGCTCGGCCGGGTAAGCGAGGAATCGGAGAGTGCACTGGTTCGCTTCGCCATCGGCCGGGATCGGATCGAGGTGGCCCAGGGAGTCGAAACTCCCACGGTCGAGCTCATCGGTGGGCTCATGGTGCGGTCCGCTGCAGTAGCACCTCTCCGCGCTCAGGGAATTACCATGGGGGCGCTGGCCGTAGCGGACCGCCGCGGAGGCCCGTTCACTACCGAGGACCTGTGGCTGCTCTCCACCGTGGCCACGAACGCCTCGGTGGTGCTGGCCAACAGCCGGCTCTATGAGATGGTCCGTCGCAGCGAGGAGGAGTGGGAAACCGCCTTTAATGCTCTGACTGAGGGGATAGCCGTAGTAGGACCAGGGGGGAGTATTCTGCGGGCCAATCGGGCGCTGGGGGACCTGGCCGAAGTTCCTGAATCAGAGTTGATCGGCAGGAACTTCTCCGATCTCTTCTCCGGAGCATCCGCGCCGGTAGGCGATCTGATCCAGGCCACCTACCGGCGCGAAGGGAGCCAGCCTCTGGTCGTGCGGCTGGAGCAGACACAGCGCGTGCTCCGGCTCACAGCCGCGCCCCTTGCCGAAGGACAGCCCGGCTCCGCCGTCATTCTCATCGAGGACGTCACCGAGCAGCGGATGCTGGAGGCTCAGATTATTCAGAACGACAAGATGGCGTCCATTGGCCAGCTGGTTTCCGGCGTGGCCCACGAGCTCAACAATCCACTCACCTCTATCGCCGGCCTGGCGGAGCTGCTCCTGGAGCGGCCGCCCCATCCCGATCTGCCGCGGGAGCATCTGCGTGTCATTCACGATCAGGCGGAGCGGGCCGGGAGGATTGTCCGCAACCTGCTCACCTTCGCCCGCAAGGGAGGGGTTGCCGAGAAGACGGCCGTAGACCTCAACGACGTGGTTACCCGGACCTCACTGTTGATCGTCTACGAGCTGCAGCTGCATGGGATCGAGCTCGACTCGGAGCTGAGCCAGGAGGCGGTCGTCGTTCTGGGCGACCGCTATGAGCTGCAGCAGGTGCTGCTCAATCTGGTGACCAATGCGGTGCAGGCGGTATCCGGGCTCGAGCCGGGGCAGCCACGCCGCATCACGTTGATTACCGGCCGGGCCGGCAACGAGGTCGAAGTTCGGGTCCGCGACAACGGCTCCGGCGTTCCGAAGCACCTGGCTCCCTATCTTTTCACTCCATTCTTCACCACCAAGGCGCCGGGGGAAGGCACCGGGCTGGGACTGTCGCTCAGCTACGGGCTGGTAAAGGCGCACGGTGGCGACTTGACCTATGAGGCTCCTCCGGAGGGGGGCGCCGAGTTCCGGATCGTGCTGCCGGTTTACCAAGCCGGAGTGCCGAGCGAGCCGGTGAACACTCCAGGCAATGGCGCGGTCGCAGGGCGGCGGATCCTGGTCGTGGACGAGGATCCTGCGGTGCACCGGCTGATCAGTGCGCTCTTTGCCCCCGAGGGCTACGCGGTCGAAGCGGTACGATCAGGCGAACAGGCCCTGAAGCTGGCCCGTGATGGCAAGTACGATCTGATCATTGCGGATAACCAGCTGGCGGCTGGAAACGCGGAGCCGTTTACCAGGGCACTACTTCAAGCGTGCCCCTATGCCAGGAATCGTCTCCTGGTGGCCTGCACCGGCGAGGAAGACCGGATAGCGCAGCTGTCCGGCCTGTCGGTCCGCAGGGTGTCGAAGCCGCTGAATCCGCGTGACGTCCGGTTGATGGCGCAGGAAATCTTCAATACCCAGCCGCACTGGCCGGCTTCCACGGAAGCACACTGATTCTGCCTTTGACCTTGGCAGTAGTGGTGGACGCGTCGGCCGTGGCCCAGTAATTCCCTCCCGCAGCAAGATCGGGTGCCTCGATGAACCATCCAGAGGCCCGGAGAAACACGTTTCCGGTCACCTCGCTCGCGTGTCCGTCTCCGTCGATCACCAGACCGTCGCCCACTCCATCGAAAACGTTGCCCCGCACCTGGGCCCGGGTGGTGCGCTCGAGCACGACGCCCTGTTGCAAGCGGGTCAGCACATTGTCGTCGATTCGGTAGCGGCGGCTGGAGTCACCGGACTGCTGCGGTGCGGCCACGCGGATGCCCACCGGCCCCCCGATCAAGACGTTGGCGACGATGGTATTGTCGCTGCCGTGTTCGCTCACGATACCGGCATTGCGAGCGCCGATGGCGGTGTTGCCTCGCAGGGTGGAGCCGCCGGAATGGTCCAGCCGGAAGCCGGTACCGGCGCTGTCGGCCCGGTTCTCCACCAGATCATTGTTCCAGCCGAAGCTGACCGTGAAGCCGGTGCGAAGCGCGCCGGACCCGTCGTTGCGATAGATCAGATTACCGGTGGAGCGACGGATCCCCCGGCGCTCGCCGGCGAGAAAGAAACCCAGGCTGGACGCGGTGAGGTCGTTGTCCACGATGGTATTGGAATCGCTGGCGTCACGCAGCAGCAGGGCCGCGGCTCCGCAGTCCGCCGCCGGGACCTGGGTGTCACAGCGACGGGTGTGCTGGGCTCGGTTGCGGGCGATCACGTTGCGGGATGACCGCCATAGATGGATACCCCAGCCATTGTTCATCGACACGTCGTTGTCCGCGACGTAACTGTCCCGCACCTCCAGCAAGGCGATCCCGTTCTGGGCACCCCGTGCCGTGATACCGGTAACGCTGGCCCCAGTTGTTCGCCGCAACAGAATCCCGCCGCCATAGCGCTCGAAGGAATCGGGCCGAGTCAGGTTGAGCTGATCCGTAGCCATCGGGCGAGCAGGGGTGGACTGGTCCGCCTGGCTTCGGCTGCCGGAAAGGTTCGATCCGCTGATCCGATGCGATCTCCCTCCCTCCAACCGGATGCCATAGCGGTAGCCGCGGACCGTTCCCCCGGTGACGGTCACCGCGTCCACCCCCCGGCTGGTGATCCCCCAGCCGACGAAACGGCTGGGCACCGAATCGCCGCTTTCGAGCGTGACCCCGGTGAGATCGATGTGGGTTCCCGTGGCCGCGGCGATGATGATCCCCTGCTCGGTGGGATCGGCGATGCGATACCGACCGGGACAGATCCGCACCTCGCCCTGAACCTGAGTGCCCGCGCGAGTGGGGCGCATACACGGCGCCGCCGCCACCGATGGAAGCGGCGACCCCAGGAGGGGAGCAACCGAGAGTACCGCCAAGATCATGATCAAACCCGAAGGACGTCCTCCACCGGCCCGGCACTGCCGCTGCCGAGCAGCAGGGCAATGTCCTCGAGCGCTCGCCGTTCACGAGGCCAGGCATACCGCGCCCGCGCCGGCTCCAGGCCGAGCCACTCGAAAGCATCGTGCTCCGGCCCGAGGCGGACCCGCGCTTCGAGGGACACGAACGCGACGAAGACCGGCACCAGCGCCACCTCATTGGTCCGGTGCTGGTAGAATAGCTCGACCCGGCTCAGGTTGTATAACCGTTCCGAAGTGAGACCAGTCTCCTCGGCCAGCTCTCGTGCAGCCGCCTCCGCCGGGGGTTCGGAGGGCTCGATGTGCCCGTGGACACTCTCCCAGGAGCCGGAACACCGGCCTCCCGGCGCTCGACGCAGCGCGAGGTACTCGAGTCCGGCGCCGGCCATCCGGACCACGTACACATCTACCAACGAGACTCGTACCGAAGTCATGGGGTCACTCGGCGATGAGACCCTTGCCGGGAAGCGGTAGCGGTGGGGTGTTAGTCCAGTGTGAGGCGGAAGTGAAGCTGCGTCAAGCGCGATGGCGACCGATTACGGCCTCCAGCCGCGCGGTCAGCGAGCGGGCTCGGAATGGCTTGGTCACGAAGTCGTCCGCACCCAGCTCGAAGACCCGCACCTCGTTGTCCTCATCGCCCTTGGCCGTGAGGACCATGATGGGAATCCCCCGGGTAGCTGGCCGGGAGCGGAGCTGCTGCAGCACTCCATATCCATCGAGCCCGGGAAGGTTGAGGTCGAGGATAATGACGTCAGGCGCAAACCGGTCCACCTCATCGAGCGCTTGAATGCCGTCCCGAGCTTCGGCCACCCGATATCCTTCCCGCTGCAGCAGGTCCTTCATGACCCGGCGCAGCTGCTCCTCGTCTTCGACCAGGAGAACGCACGCGCCCTGCCCCCGGCCCGCGCTAGGGATCTCATCAGTAGGGCCCGGCTCCTCTAGGAGCTCCATGTCCATGTGAAGCTCGGAAACCTCGGCCGCGGCGGGCGCCGGCGCCGGGGAAGCACTCGCGGCTCGGCCGCGGCCCCCACGCCGGGCGGGCTCCGGAGCCGCCGCTGGCTCTTCCTCCCGGGGTATATCGGTGACCCGCATCAGCTCCTCGAACGTCGACTCGCCGGAGAGCACATGGCGGAGACCGCTACCCCACAGGCTGCGCATCCCCGCCTGCCGAGCCGCCTCGGCGATCTTCTCGGCCGTGGCCCCGGCTGCAATCTTCCGCTCCAGGTCGGGATTCATCGTCAGCACCTCCACGATGCTGAACCGTCCGCGATACCCCGTCATCGAGCAGTCCGAGCACCCGACCGCCTGGTAGAGCGTCGCCCCCTTGGGAACGAACTGAGCGAGGCGCTCGCTGACCGGATCGGTGGCCACCTGGCGGCAATTCGTGCAAAGCCGCCGCATCAAACGCTGGGCGACGATGCCGCGCAGGGCCGGCGCGATCTTGTACGACTCCATCCCGATATCCACCAGGCGGGTCACGGTGTTGGGGGCATCGTTGGTGTGCAGAGTCGAAAGAACCAAGTGTCCGGTGAGCGAGGCCTGGAGCGCGATCTGGGCCGTTTCCTTGTCCCGGATCTCGCCGACCAGAACCACGTCCGGGTCCTGTCGGAGGATCGATCGCAGTGCCGCAGCAAAAGTCAGACCCGCCTTTTCGTTTACCTGGACCTGGACGATGTTCTCACCCAGCCGGTATTCGACCGGGTCCTCGACCGTGACAATGTTGACCCCCGTGCCCTGGACCGCCCGGAGCGCCGAGTAGAGCGTGGTCGTCTTCCCGGACCCGGTGGGGCCGGTGACCAGGATGATGCCCTCCTTGTACGCCAAAAGAGAGCGGATCGCCTTCTGCTCGTCCTCGGCCAGCCCCAGCGAGTCGAGGGCCAGAGTGGTTGCCTTTTGATTCAGGACCCGGATCACCACCTTCTCGCCATGGGAGGCGGGAAGGGTCGACACCCGGAGATCGACCGCCTCGCCGTTGACCGACACTCGCGCCCTGCCGTCCTGAGGTCGCAACCGATCGGCAATGTCCAGCTTGGACATGATCTTGATGCGGGAAATCAGCGGGACGCCCGCGCTCTTGGGAATCTTCATCATCTGGCGGAGCACCCCGTCGATCCGGTAGCGCACCACCACTCCGCCCTCGATCGGCTCGACGTGGATGTCGCTGGCCCGGTTGGTAATCCCGTCAGCGATCATGGTGTCGACCAGCTTGAGGATGGGGCGCTGGCTCGCTTGCGCCTCGCTGGCGGCGTTCTCCTCGTCTTCCTTGATCTGCTCCACCTCGAAGTCACTGCCCATGCCCTCCAGGAGTCGGGCCACGGCCGTTTCCGTCTCCCGATAGATCTCGTCCAGCTTTTCCCGGATCTTCCAGGGCGAGCCAAGCAGCATGCGCACTTCTCGCCCGGTGGCAAAGGCGAGCATCTTTTCGGCATCGATGTCGAACGGATTTGCGGTAGCCACTTCGAGGTAGGAATCGGTCTGGCGTACCGGCACCACGTTGAACTTGCGGGCCAGCTGCTCCGGAACCGTGGTATTCAGCTTGGCGTCGGTCTTGGCCAGGTCGGCGACTGGAAAGCGGAACCGGGCGGCGATGGCGCCCAGGACCTGATCGTTGGTTGCGAGCTTGCGTTGGACCAGGAGCTCCCAGAGGGAGCCTGCAGGACCGTCCTCTTCCCTGAGCGCCTTGATGGCCTCAGCCGATAGGAGGGTCTCGATTGAGGGGACCAGCCATTCGTCGGTGAACTGCATGACCACTCTGAGAAGATCGGAGAACGGTGGGCGGACAGTCCCTGGGGGCGGGACCGCTCGCCAAAGATAAAGAGGTCACAGCAGCCCCCACCAGTCCCGACTGATATCCACCGTCAGCCCTGCCTTGCCATCCCGCAGCCCAATGCCGGCTTCGACGCGGATCAGCCTCATGAACAGCTCCAGGGCCACTCCCGCCACCGGCCGCACTCCGTCGCTGGTGTCCCACGGCAGCGAGCTGTACGGTCTGGATGCGTATCCGGCCGCGACAAATGGCGCGAGGGTGACCACCCTGCCGGTAGAGGCAAAGGTGCCCAGGGAAATTGCGGGTGCCGGCAGGTCGAATCGCCACTCGAGGTGGCCCAGTGCCATTTCCTGCCCCCCA
>DASRIN010000233.1:0-3857 GCA_035649975.1 Gemmatimonadales bacterium | reverse complement strand
GCTGTCCTACGCCCGTCCCTCATATTTAGGATTCGGCAAGCCGTTCGGCGTGACAGGAAACGTGCACCCCACCAGCAATCGGCTTTCGTTTGGAGTAGGCTGGTATCAATAAGTTAGTGTTTGCTTGAAAGTGGCCTAGGCTCAGGGTGATATTTGCGTATCCCCAATGTCCAGCACCTCCAGTTCCCGCCGGAGTAGCACTCCATGACCGCTTCCGTCCCTGCCCGCGAGATCGTCTTCCTGTCCGGCGCGCGCACCGGTTTCGGGACCTTCGGCGGCACCCTGAAGGACTTCTCCGCTACGGACCTGGCCGTCTTTGCCGGCAAGGAAGCCTTGGCCCGCAGCGGCGTAGCCCCGGAGGATGTGGACCACGTCGTGTTCGGGAACGTGCTCCAGACCTCGGCCGATGCGATCTATCTGGCCCGCCACGTGGGCTTGCGTACCGGCCTTCCTATAGCAACGCCGGCGGTGACAGTAAACCGGCTGTGTGGTTCCGGCTTCGAGGCGGTGGCCCAGGCCGGCCAGCAGATCGTAATGGGTGAATCAGAGGTGGTCCTGGCCGGTGGGACGGAGTCCATGAGCCAGGCACCTCACGTGGTTCGAGGCGCCCGATGGGGCCTGCGTCTGGGGCCCGCCGCGCCGCTGGAGGACAGTTTGTGGGAGGCGCTGAGAGATCCCAGCTGCGGGCTCTCCATGGCGGAGACCGCCGAGAAGTTGGCCGAGCAGTATCGGATCAGTCGCCACGCGGTCGATTGCTATGCCGCCCGCAGCCAGGCCTGCGCCGCTGAGGCCTGGAAAAGCGGTGCCTTCCAGAATGAGGTCATTCCGGTTCCGGTGCAGAACCGAAAGACCAAACAGACGGAGAGTTGGGCGGCCGACGAGCACCTGCGCCCCAGCACCACCCTGGAGGGTCTGGCAAAGCTGCCACCTTACTTCAAGAAGGATGGAGTGGTGACGGCCGGAAACGCCTCCGGGATTTGCGACGGTGCCGCAGCCCTGGTGCTGGCGAGCTCCCGTTTTGCCGCTGAGCGGAAGCTGCGGCCTCTGGGCCGGCTGATCGCCTGGGCCAGTGCCGGAGTCGACCCCAGCATCATGGGGATGGGTCCCGCTCCGGCCGCCCGCAAGGCGCTGTCTCGAGCGGGGCTCAAGCTCGAGGACATGGATCTGTTCGAGGTGAACGAAGCCTTCGCCGCGCAGTATCTGGCCGTAGAGCAGGAGCTCGGGCTCGACCGCGAGCGCACCAACGTCGAGGGCGGCGCCATTGCCATTGGCCATCCTTTGGGCGCCAGTGGTGCCCGCATCACCCTGCATCTGCTCCACGCGCTGCGGCGCCGCGGTGGCAGGTACGGCCTGGGCAGCGCCTGCATCGGTGGCGGCCAAGGAGCAGCAGTGATCGTAGAAGCCTTTTCCAGCTGAGAGTGATCCTTATGGACTATGCCATTCCCGCCCTCGCCATTGCGGTGCTCTATTCCTTCATGAGCATGCGAGTGCTGCGTCAGTATGAGCGCGGCGTCGCGTTTTTCCTGGGAAGATTTTGGGGCACCAAGGGACCCGGACTCATTTTTCTGCCGGCCGGCTTCGCCACCCAGAAGCGAGTCTCTCTCCGAATAGTGGCCATGGATATCCCGCCCCAGGACGTGATCACCCGGGACAACGTCTCCGTGAAGGTGAACGCCGTGCTGTACATGCGGGTGAGCGATCCGTCCAAGGCCGTGTTGGAGATCGAGGACTATTTGTACGCCACCAGCCAGTTGGCCCAGACCACGTTGCGGGCGGTGCTGGGTGAGGTAGAGCTGGATGAGCTCCTGTCCGACCGGGAAAAGATCAACGGCGTGCTCAAGAAGATCATCGATGAGCGGACTGATATCTGGGGCATCGAGGTCTCTGCGGTCGAAGTCAAGGACGTCGATCTTCCCGACCAGATGAAGCGCGCCATGGCCCGCCAGGCTGAAGCCGAACGGGAGCGGCGGGCCAAGGTGATCGCCGCGCAGGGCGAGCTGCAGGCTTCCGAGACGCTAGCTCAGGCGGCCCGCACTCTGGCCCGGGAGCCCAGTGCGATCCAGTTGCGATATCTCCAGACGGTCACCGAGATCGCCGCCGAGAACAACTCCACCACGATCTTCCCGATTCCCATCGACCTGTTCCGGCCCTTTCTCACCGCGGCGGCGGGCACCGCGCCTCGGATCGAGGGCTCAGCCGAGCCCGCTGGCCCGGCTCTGCCAGCTTCGGATATCTCTTCCTTAATGTCCCAGCTCAGAATCCAGGCTGCCAAGGCCCCCAAGCAGGAGTAGTATGAGCGAGGCTGTACCCGCTCGGGTCGATCGCCAGGCTTTGGAGCGGATCATCAAACGCGCGGCAGAGCTGCAGACGGCGGAACGAGAAATTGGGGATACGCTCACGTCCGACGAGCTGATCTCACTCGGCCGCGAGGTCGGGATCCCGGTGCGGTACCTCCAGCAGGCTTTGCTGGAGGAGCGCGCCCGGGTGGGGCAGGCGGGGACGCCCGGCATTCTGGACCGGGTGGCCGGGCCGGGTGAGGTGACCGCGCAGCGAGTGGTGTCGCTTGACTCCGATATGGTGGAGCAGGACCTGATTCGCTGGATGGAGCACAACGAGCTGTTCTGCATTCAGCGGCAGCAGACCGGGCGGATAAGCTGGGAGCCGCTCAGTGGATTTCAGGCTGCCATTCGCCGGTCCGCGGCTGCGTTGGGCGCCGGCAAGCGTCCCTTCATGCTCTCGCGGGCCGCAACTGTGACCGCCGCCATCCTTCCCCTCGAGTCCGGCTACTCCCACGTGACGCTGGTAGCCGACACCCGCAAGGTGCGTAACGAGTATCTCGCCAGCAGTAGCGCCATCACGGGAGTGGGAGCCGCCAGCACCGCGACCATGGTCGCTCTGGGCGCCCTGCTTCCGGTTGCCCTGGTGCCACTCCCGTTGGCCCTGGGGGTGGGCTACGTCGTGTTCCGGCGGTATCAGCCCACAGTCACGCGCATTCAGCTGGGGCTGGAGCGGGCCCTGGACTCGCTGGAAAAAGGCAGGGGGAGAGCATCGAGTCAGCTGAGTGAGCGAGCGGGACTCATGGGCCTCCTGGCCGACGAGCTCCGCCGGGCGCTGAAACCGTGAGACTGCCAGCCGCCGACAACCCAGGAATCCAATGACGATCAGAAAAGTGGGCGTGCTCGGCTGTGGTCTCATGGGCAGCGGCATCGCGCAGGCAGCGGCCAGCGCGGGCTTCACCACCCTGGCTCGGGATGTGGATGAGCCGATGCTGGCCAAGGGTCGCGAGGGGATACTCAAGTCACTCGGCCGCCTGGTGGAAAAGGGAAAGCTCACTGCGGCCGATCGGGATGCCTCTACCAGCAGGCTGAGCTTTACCACCGAGCTCGATGACCTGCGGGAGTGCGACATCATCATCGAGGCCGTCACCGAGAACCTCGACCTGAAGAATCAGCTCTGGCGCGACCTGGACGCGATTTGTCCGCCGCCGACGATCTTCGCGTCCAACACCAGCAGCCTCACCATCGCCGCAATGGCCGCCGCAACCACCCGCGCCGACCGCTTCGTTGGGCTGCACTTCTTCAATCCGGTGCCCCTCATGCAGCTGGTAGAGGTGGTGCGCACCGTCACCACCAGCCAGGACACCTTCGACCGCGCTTATGCCTTCGCCCGGAAGCTGGGAAAGGTGCCGGTCGCCGCCAGCGACAGCCCCGGGTTCATCGTGAACCTGCTGCTGGTGCCTTATCTCCTGGATGCCGCCCGGGCGCTGGAACGGGGAGTCGCCTCTACCGAAGATCTCGACCGCGCCATGCAGCTGGGCTGCGGCCACCCAATGGGTCCCCTCACGCTGCTGGACTACA
>DASRIN010000232.1:0-4729 GCA_035649975.1 Gemmatimonadales bacterium | reverse complement strand
CGGCAGGTAGGCTCTCGGGCCTGCCCGTCGCTGGCACCCCCCGACACTAGCCGTAGAACACCCGCCGATACCAGCCGTTCGACGACTGCTGACACCAGCCGTACGACGCCTGCCGACACCAGCCGAGCTTCTGCCGATACTAGCCCTCCGACGCCGGCTAATCCCCCGCCGCCAGGGCCTTGAATCTCCGCTCCGCTTCGCTGATCTGGTTGGGAGCTACCTGACTGGAGCTGAACTGAGGTGTGGGCGTACTGCCGATACCGAACGCCCCGAAGGTCCAACTAGTCGTCACATACCGGCACTCCGGTTCGATCCCCGGTTCGCTGCCTCGCATCGGTCCTGGGTCGTTGGGACACGGGTCCGAACCATATCACACAGCTCCTTCCTGGAAATCTCGCATGGGTGGCTTTTGCCGCCCAGGACTCGCCATCGGCACTGAGGATCTTGACCTGAACGTCTCGATGCCAAGCGTACTGCAGAGCCAGGGTCTCGGGCCGGCGAGCGTAGGTACCCTGCATCTTCAAGTAGGTCTCCTGGGAATGCGCCAGATTCCGGAGGTCTACCTTCATCAACACGCGAGGGTCCAGAACGTCCAGCGCGCTACCGGTGTCCGCCGCCGGTGGAGCAGGTTTGGCTGGTGGAGGCCTGGACGCTCTCGCTGTCGTTTGCGGTCGTGGGGCACGAGACCTGGAGTCGTCACAGACCGGAACCCCCTCCCGTCCGGACCTTACGTATTTGAGCGTGGTGGGCGGCGCCTCCGCCTGGCCCACGAAAACGACACAATCTCTGCCCGGAAGCTCGGCATGGGTGCCGCTTGCGGCCCAGCCGTCCCGAGAGATCCAGAGGAAGCGGATCCTGGCGTTCGGATCCGGCCGCATTCCGATGTGCCCCAGATCCCCACTGTAGGTGCCGTTCTCAGCGAAAAAAGTCTCCTCGGCCTCGACCAGTTGGCGCAATGTCTTACGGAGCTTGGCGAAGTTCGACGCTGCACTGACTGGGTCCAGTGCCGAGTCACTCCGACGGGGGACCGGCGGTAGGTCGGCGGGCTCAGCCGTGTCAGCGGTCGCCCGTGCGGGAATCCTCGCCAGGTCCTTTAAGTCACTACATGCGCCTGACACCAGCACGGATGCGAGTAGCCAGCCGCGCCCTGGTAGTGTCATGGGAGACATTCGGAGAGTTTCCTTACGGGTCGAGAGCGAAATGGCGGATCCCGCTATATCATAGCGCCAAAACGCCGCGACTGCGTCATCGTGATAGCCGTCTCACGGTGGTTGAATCGAGTTTCGAACGCAGTTAACTTCACCTCCTAAGTGAAAAATTTCACTAAGCGGGGATGTCCACGCTGATGCTGCAGCCCTACGTGCCACTCCTGTTGCTGATCCTGTTTGTGATTGCCAACGCGATCATGATGCTGGGTGTGTCCCACATCCTTTCCACCTACCGCCGCACCCCGACCAAGATTGCACCCTACGAGTCCGGCATGCCGGTCCTGGGCGATGCCCGGGAGCGGTTCTCGGTCAAGTTCTACCTGGTGGCCATGCTGTTCATCGTCTTCGATATCGAGACGGTCTTCATGATCCCCTGGGCGGTTGCCTTTCAGCAGCTCGGCTCGATGGCGGGACTGCTCATCATCGAGATGTTCGTCTTCATCCTCATTCTAGCAGTGGGATACGTGTACCTCTGGAAGCGCGGAGCGCTCCAATGGGACTGAGCAACCCCGCCACGGAAAACCGGGCGGACGAGACCACGACGGTCTCGACCATGTCCCCCAACTGGGTGACGAGCCGGCTCGATTTCCTGACCAACTGGGCTCGGGCCAATTCGCTCTGGCCCATGCCGTTCGGCACTGCCTGCTGTGCCATCGAGTACATGGCCACCGCGGCCAGCCGATTCGACATCGCCCGGTTTGGAATGGAGCGGCAGAGCTTCTCCCCCCGTCAGGCGGACGTGTTGATCTGCGCCGGCCGGTTGCCCTTCAAGCTGGCTCCGGTGATTCGGCGGATCTGGGACCAGATGCCGCAGCCCAAGTGGTCGATCTCCATGGGTGCTTGTGCCTCCACCGGTGGCATCTTCGACAACTACTCCATGGTGCAGGGCATCGATACCATTATCCCGGTCGACGTGTACGTGCCCGGCTGTCCCCCGCGACCCGAAGGCCTTATGTATGGTATCCTCCTGCTCCACAAGAAAATCAAAGGAGAGACCATCGCCGACGAAGGCCTCCGGGTCGAGAAGCTGGTGGGACCCTCGGGCCTCTATCTTCCTCCGGAGCGAGTCGACGAGCTCAGTGAGCCCTTTGGCAACTCGGTGCAGCAGACTCGCTCCTCCTGATGCAGAGCTTTCCACCCCGCGCTGAATGAGCACACCGTCCCCCGCGGTCGCTGCCCTTCGCTCTGAGTTCGGCTCGGCCATCGGCCGCCATTTCGTTTCCTCGGACCAGACGGTGGTCTTTGTCGACCGGGATCGCTCCCACGACGCTCTTGCCTGGCTCAAGGATGCGCCGGGCCAGGAGTTCAACTACCTGACCGATGTCACCGCGGTGGATTACCGCGATCCGGAGCGGTCGCTGGAGGTGGTCTACCAGCTGCGATCGCTGCACCGCAAGGCCGATCTCAGGGTGAAAGTCGGCCTCGATAAGCGGGAGCCACTCGAGGTACGGTCGGTCGTGGATCTCTGGCGCGGTGCGGACTGGCTGGAACGGGAGGTTTACGACATGTTCGGCGTCACCTTTGTCGGGCATCCCGACCTCCGGCGGATCCTGATGTGGGAGACCTATGCCGAGGGGTACCCGCTGCGGAAGGACTTTCCGTTGCGAGGTCATTTCAGCCGGGCCGAGCAGACCCGGCAGGCGCTCGCGGCCAATCCGGAAGCGCACTACTCGTTGGAGGAGCTGTCGATTGCCGACGCCTATGGAGAGTTGCCCAAGGACATGCAGGAGCGGCTGTCCCGGGGTGAGCGGGGGTTCCTGAAATGACGCTGCGCACGGTCGAGATGGCCCTGGCTACACCGGGAGTAGACGCGGCGGGGAACCCCACTCGGGAGCCTCTCGGTGTGGCCGAGGACAACGGAGGCTATCGGGAAGACCTCGGCGCCGAGCACATGCTGGTGAACATCGGACCCCAGCATCCGGCAACCCACGGCGTGCTGCGCTTGGTCCTGGAGCTCGAGGGCGAGACGGTTCGCCGCTGCATCCCCCACGTCGGGTACCTGCATTCCGGGTTCGAGAAGCTGGGCGAGTATCGCCACTACAACCAGATCATCCCGCTCACCGATCGCACCGATTACCTGTCGCCCATGGCCAACAACGTATGCCTGGCCATGGCGGTCGAAGCGCTGATGGGGCTGGAGCTGACTGAGCGCTGCAAGGTGCTCCGGGTGATTGCCTGCGAAATGAGCCGGATCATCTCGCACCTGGTCTGGCTGGGAACCACCGGTATCGACCTCGGCGCCTTTACTCCATTCCTATGGTCGTTCCAGGAGCGGGAGCGGATCTACAACCTGCAAGAGGCCTGGACCGGTGCCCGGCTGACCACCAGCCTGACTCGGGTCGGCGGCCTGATGGCGGATATTCCAGACGGCTGGGAGGCCGGGCTGCGGGAGTTTACCCAGACCTTCCCCAAGACCCTCAGAGAAGTGGACACCATGTTCACCCGGAACGCCATCTGGATCGGGCGGACCCAGGGCGTGGGAGCGCTCTCAGCGGAGGAGGCCATCAATCTCTCGCTCTCCGGCCCCATGCTGCGAGCCAGCGGGGTGGATTACGACGTGCGAAAAGACCGGCCCTACCTGGATTACGAGACCTACGACTTCGACGTGCCGATCGGCGAGTATGGCGACATCTACGATCGCTACCGGATACGACTGGAAGAGATGTGGCAGTCCAATCGGATTCTGGAGCAGGCACTCGACCGCCTGGAGAAACTCAAGGGCGCTCCCATCAACGTGTCCGACCCGCGGGTGGTATTGCCCCCCAAGTCCAGGGCAATGAGTGACATGGAAGCCATGATCTTCCACTTCAAGCAGGTCATGGAAGGGGTCAAGCCTCCGGCGGGCGAAGTCTATATGGGAGTGGAGAATCCCAAGGGCGAGCTGGGCTACTACATGGTCTCGGATGGCACCGCCAAACCGGTACGCTGGCGCATCCGTCCCCCGTCGTTCATCAACCTCGCCAGTCTCCCGGTGATGTGTGAAGGCGCGCTGCTGTCTGACGTCATCGCGATCAACGCAAGCGTCGACATAGTCATGGGAGAAGTGGACCGATGAGTTCAGCGGGGCGGGAGCCCTCGGGGCGGGTGGGCAGCGGGGCGGCAGGGCAGGTAGGCTCCCCGATTCAAATCAGCGGAACTCATCGCGCTCCGGGCGAGCACGGTTCGGCTCACGGCGAGCCCGGAACAGAAGCCCCTCCTTACGAGCGAGTCTTCCGGGGGGAGCGCCTGGCTGAGCTGGAGCGCCTGTTCATCCTCTATCCGACTAAACAGGCCTGCCTGCTGCCGGCACTATGGGTGGTGCAGGAAGCCCGCGGCTGGATTTCCGAGCCGGCCATTGGAGAGGTGGCTGAGGTGCTGGGCCTCACCCCGGCATACGTGAAGGGTGTGGTGACTTTCTACACCATGTACCATACCCACCCCGTAGGACGCCACTTCATCCAGGTCTGCACCACCACGCCCTGCAATATCTGCGGCGCGGAAGAGGTGATGAAGGCACTTCTGCTGCAGACCGGGTGTGGAGA
>DASRIN010000231.1:0-7495 GCA_035649975.1 Gemmatimonadales bacterium | reverse complement strand
GCCCGCGAGGTGACGTTGAGCTTGAAGAAGATGTTGGTGATGTGGTTGCGGAGGGTCTTGGCGGTAATTCCAAGCTGCTCGGCGATGACGGGGTTATCGAGCCCGCGGGCGATGAGCTCGAGCACCTCCGACTCGCGCCTGGTGAGCTCGGGGAACGAAGAGACCGGCGCCGCGTGGGCCACGGCGTCGGGCACCGTGTCGAAGAAGTCGTCCACCTCCGCCATGAATTGGCGAAGTGCGGGCTCACCCTCGAGCAGCAGGTGATTGCGGCTCTCGAGGGTCACGAACCTCGCGCCGGGAATGAGCGTTGCGAGTAGCCGCCCCTCCTCGTAGGGAATGCGCGCGTCGTTGCGGGCGTGCATGACGAGGGTCGGCACCGAGACCTTGGTGGCCAGGTCGCAGACGTCGATCCGATGGAACTCGGCGATCAGCCGGGCCGCGTTCTCGGGTGAAGTCGAGACCCGCTGAAGATCGTTGAACCAGCGGAGCTGCGCCGGGGTGCCGTCCGGAATGAACATCGAGGTGAAGACCTGCCGGAACGCCGGGTTCTCCCGTCCCCAGCCGACCCGGACCAGGCTGATCAGCGTCTCCGCTTCCTCCACCTGCAGCGGCGTCGGATCCCGGTTCAGCATTCCCCGCGCATAGGCCCCGTAGAGCACCAGATGACTGACCCGGTCGGGGTGGCGGACGGCATAGGCGATCGCGATCGGCCCACCCTGCGAGATGCCGAGGAGGGGGAAGCGCTCGAGCCCGACGGCGTCCGCCACCGCCTCCAGGTCCCGCACCCAGGTCTCGAACGACAGGTCCCCGACCGACCAGTCGCTGAGCCCGCACCCGCGTTCGTCGTAGCGGATGACCGTCCGGCGACGCGCGAGCTGTTCCAGGAACGGACGCCAGACCGGGCTTCGCCAGTCGTACTCCAGGTGACTGAGCCAGTTGGAAGCCTTGACGATCGGCGGACCCTTGCCGGCCGTTGCGTAGGCGAGCCGCACGCCGTCTGCCGACTTGCAGAAGCGGATGTGCTGTTGCATTGCCGACGAACTTGGGTGCTTCGGCCTCTGACCGCTAGGTCATCAGTTTGTGTCGCTATCTGCCGCTCTGACCCGCAGACTCGTCCATGGAGCACCCGCTGGCAGACCTGGAGTGGGCCGCGCGGCATCTACTCCAATACGGAGCAGAGGTTGAGGTTCTCGATCGGCTGAAGTGCGGGAAGCGATAGTGCGGCGGTTAGCAGGTCTTGAGCAGCTGTGAGCCAGTCCTGCCGGGTCGGTCTTACTTCAAGAGCGTACTCGTGCAGCCTTGCGACTCCGATCCGCTGATTTCTGGGAGCTCCTTCCATTCTTGGCTGGCGAAGCGGATATCGTGCGGGTGCACACCCTAGGATTTGGTGGTGGCTGCGCGCGAGTTGCGCCGGATCAAAGAGCAGGAGTAACCGCCGGACACACCAAGGGGAAGAGCGACCAAGCAGCTCCTCCCCTCAGCCGAACCGATGCCGCCAGGTTAGACGGTGGCTGCGGCCCGGTGGAACGTCGAGATAGCAACATCATAGCCACGCACCTGCGGCGTGCCTTCGATTACCCTCGCTAGACTCTTGAGCACTTGGGGATAGGTCTCGCGGCTATAGGTGTCCGCGCTTTCCTTGCTCTCCCACAAGCTGATGGCGAGTACCTGCTTGCCATCCTGGTCTACGAAAGCAATCTCATCGGTAAAGCCATTCTGCTTCTGCAGCAGGGGTAGGATCTCCCGATCGAACATCTGGGTAAGCTCTTCCCGCTTAATCGGCTTCAAATTACAAGTGACGTGTCGTGAGTACATGAGAACTCCTTGGAATCTATGGTTAATAGTGGGGTCCACTATGTGATGTGCTGACTTGAATGCAACTTAGCCGACTTTACTACATTTGTCAAGTAACAGCCTTCGGCTTGCTCAAAGGGGCGCAGCCGATTAACTTAACTCTGTTAATCAACCCCAGCTCAGCCCGAGGACCCTCTGTGGACGTCTCCTTGATCATCCGGCAACGATTGGAGGAATTCGGCTTGGAGCAGCGGGAACTCGCCCGCGCCGCCCAGGTGACCGAGTCCTACATCTCCCAGCTGCTGACCCGGCGCAAGGCGCCTCCGGCCCCCAACCGGACTGACATCTACGAGAAGATGGACCGGTTCCTCAAGCTGCCCCACGGAGAGCTCGCGCGGCTGGCCGATGTCCAGCGGAAGCGGGAGCTCAAG
This sequence comes from Gemmatimonadales bacterium, assembly GCA_035649975.1. Lineage (GTDB taxonomy): Bacteria > Gemmatimonadota > Gemmatimonadetes > Gemmatimonadales > GWC2-71-9 > CAVVWJ01. Next base: position 5,270 of record DASRIN010000231.1, on the reverse strand, counting down.
AAGGAGCTGGCGGAAAACCCCGCGCCGTTGTTCCGCGAAGTTCGCGACGTCCTCCTGAGGAAATGTGTCGCCGAGAAGTCGGCGGACCTCCGCGCCATCTTCGAAAAGGAGTCGTTCGGCGAGCTGGAGCGGCTGGTCACCCAGACGCTGCTCGACGTCGTCAAAGGAGTGGCCAGGCAGGAGCTGGAGAATGACCACTGGCTCCATATGGTGGCGGAGCTGAGCCACCGCAGCTACGAGGAGACCCGGGTGATCGTGCTGGAGTTCCTCGACACCGACATCTTCCACCTCTCCGCCGAGCACTGCGTCTCGTTCCTCGATCCGCTGATCGAATCCTGGAACATCGACCTGGCGACCTTTGCCCTGGATATCCTCTTGAACCACCGAGTCGTCTCCGGGCACGTCAAGCGGTTCGAGTTTGTCGAGAAGAAATCCGCGGACCAGATCGATGAAGAGCCGGGCCTTCAGGAGTTCCTGGACGACCCGGCGCTCCGGGACAACGCCAGCAATGAAGAGATCGCCTTTCTCAAGCGGCTCAAGTTCAACGGCAAGCGGCCGACGCCGCTCTACTACTACCGGGAGTTACAGAGTCTCCGAGATGCACTCCACTTTCAAACTCTGTAACGGCCGGTCACCTATCACGTAGCTCAGATTGGAGAGTTCGATGGCCACTGCCATGAAGACCAGGCCCGGGATCAAGATCCTTCCGTTCGAGGATCGGGTCGTGATCCTGCCGCTGGAGGATTCGGAAGCGATGCGGGGAAGGTTGTACATCCCGGACACCGCGAAGGAAAAGCCCACCCGGGGCGAGGTGATCGCCGTGGGACCCGGGCGGATCGAGAAGGGCGATCGGGTAAAGATGGACATTCACATGGGCGACCAGGTGATCTACGGCAAGTACAGCGGGACTCCCTACGAGGTCGGCGGTGATGAGCTGATCATCATCAAAGCGTCCGACGTTCTGGCCAAGATTGGCTGATGCAGCTTACTGAGGAAATGAGGACATATATGGCATCGAAAGAACTTCTGTTCAGTACCGAGGCACGCGCCAAGCTCAAGCAGGGTATCGACCAGCTGGCGGACGCCGTCGCGCTCACGCTCGGCCCCAAGGGCCGCAACGTCGTCATCGATAAGAAATTCGGTTCCCCCACCGTGACCAAGGATGGCGTCACCGTGGCCAAGGAGATCGAGCTGAGCGACCCGATCGAGAACCTGGGAGCCCAGATGCTGAAGGAGGTCGCCACCAAGACCAGCGATCTCGCCGGCGACGGCACCACCACGGCGACCGTGCTCGCCCAGGCCATCTTCCGCGAGGGCCTCAAGAACGTGACCGCGGGCGCCAACCCGATGGAGCTGAAACGGGGGATCGACCGCGCGGTCGAGGCCGTAGTCGAGCAGCTCCGCAGCATCTCGGTTGCCTCCACCGGCAAGAAGGAAATCACCCAGGTGGGCACCATCTCCGCGAACAATGACAAGGAGATCGGGAACCTGATCGCGGAGGCGATGGGGAAGGTGGGCAAGGACGGCGTCATCACCGTCGAAGAGGCGAAGGGTCTGGAGACCACACTGGAGACGGTGGACGGGACCCAGTTCGACCGGGGTTATCTGTCGCCCTACTTCGTGACCGACCCGGAGAAGATGGAGGCGGTGCTGGACGATCCCTACATTCTGATCCACGACAAGAAGGTCTCCGCGATGAAGGAGCTGCTCCCGCTGCTGGAGCAGGTGGCGCAGACCGGCAAGCCGATGCTGCTCATCGCCGAGGATGTGGAGGGCGAGGCGCTGGCAACCCTGGTGGTGAATAAGCTTCGGGGGACACTGAAGGTCGTGGCCGTCAAGGCACCGGGCTTCGGTGACCGGCGCAAGGAGATGCTCCGCGACATCGCGGTGCTCACCGGCGGGCAGGTCATCTCCGAGGAGCTGGGCCTCAAGCTGGAGAACGTGACCCTCGAGGGGCTCGGCCGCGCCAAACGGGTGATGATCGACCAGGACGATACGACGATCATCGATGGCAAAGGCAAGGCGGAGGAGGTCCAGGGCCGGATCGCCGAGATCCGAAGCGCTATCGAGAAGAGCACCAGCGACTACGACAGCGAGAAGCTGCAGGAGCGGTTGGCCAAGCTGGCCGGCGGCGTGGCGGTGATCAACGTCGGCGCGGCCACCGAGACCGAGATGAAGGAGAAGAAGGCTCGGGTCGAGGACGCCCTGCACGCCACCCGCGCCGCGGTCGAAGAAGGGATCGTCCCCGGCGGTGGAGTCGCGCTGCTCCGGGCCCAGAGTGCGCTGGATCGGATCAAGGGAACCGAGGATGAGAAGACCGGCGTCGCCATCATCCGGCGGGCGCTGGAGGAGCCGATTCGGCTGATCGCCGAGAATGCCGGAGCCGAGGGGTCGATCGTGGTGAGCCGAGTCAAGGAGTCGAAGGACAAGAACTTCGGCTACAACGCCGCGACCGATACCTACGAGGATCTGGTCAAGGCCGGGGTCATCGACCCGACCAAGGTCACCCGCACCGCGCTGCAGAACGCGGCGTCGATCGCGGGCCTGCTGCTCACTACGGAATGCGTGTTGGTGGAGAAGAAAGAAGAGAGGCCGGCTCCTGCCGCGCCGGGCGGTGGGATGGGCGGAATGTACTAAGGATCCGCTGAACGTACGGTCCGCCAAATGGCGGGCCGTACGTGTATTACCTTAGAGTTCTGAGCCTAAGGCGGGTCAAAGGATCCACCTGAAAGGCGACATAACGGAGCGTCCCCCCGATGCGCTTCGACATTGAGAGAGAGCCAGCTAGAGTAGCGATCATTCAGGCCGAACTGGCCGATCGACACGGGCGAATGATGCAGTCCCGTGGTACGCTGCTGCGCTATGAGACCCCGTCATTACCGAACGCCTTCCCCCAGCTGAGTCGTATTCTGGATGGTTCGCACCACCGGGCCCAATTCCTGGATACCTATTATCACATCGAAAGCGAGGACCGGAGGATTGAACGGCTCATACCGGCAGCCGACTACTACGAGTTCGTCTTCCGTGCGGTCGCTGATAAACGCCATGCGCTGGAGCTTGGGCTCGGCCGGGTGCGAGAGCTCGAGCGCTGGATCCAGAGGTACCATCACGAGATCCACGATCCGATACTCCGAGAAGCGCAGCCCTCCTATAGAGTGGTGGACCGCGTTTATGCGCTGAAATCGGAGCTCGGAAATGTTCTTTTTGTGGTTCGCGGAGCGCTGGACTGCATCGCCACTCTGTTTCACTTCCTCTACGGCCCAGACTCACGCCGGTTCACCAGTTTTGCGGATTTCACGAAATACCTGAGCGAGGGTCATGCCGCTGGGACAGATCCGGATCCCGCGATGCGAGAGCACATCGCGCAGGAGCTAGCCTGGTTTCGCACCCTGCAGGAGTATCATGATTACGTAACGCATTTCGGCTCCATTGACATCACATTCTACGAGCCGCAGGAAGGGGTCGTACGAACCTATCTCCAAGACGCCTTGGAGGTGCACGAGGTGGTGGCGCCGGTTCTGTCGGGTCTCGACGCCTTCTGCGAGTTCGTCGATGGCCATTTCGCCGGTAGAATCACGCAGGCGTCACCGGAAGCCTCAAACACCGCCTGACATTCCCGACGGAGAGGACCAGCCCTCATGCGTCCGACGAAGACTCGATCGCAGTTTACTCGCTTTGCGAAGGGAACGGCGCGGGCAACGGGCCGGTCCTCCGCGTTCATTCTCGCAGTCGGCGTGATTCTCGCCTGGTTGCTGACCGGTCCATTATTTCATTTCAGTGATACCTGGCAGCTGGTCATCAACACCGGCACGACCGTCGTCACTTTCTTGATGGTTTTCCTCATTCAGGCGACCCAGAATCGGGATGCTGAGGCGGTGCAGGTCAAGCTGGACGAGTTGCTGCGCGCGACGGCAGGGGCTCACAACGCGCTGCTGGATCTGGAGCAGCTGGAAGAGCGTGAGCTCGACCAGATCCTGGCCGGCTACTGCCGCCTGGCCGAAAGTGCCCGGGCGAATCTGCAGAGCGGAGGCTTGGACACGGGCGCGCCTGAAAGAACGTGATGCTCAGGAAGACGGTTTATGGAACGGAAGGTCTACCTGGGAAGAAGCCGTAGCTCCTGCGCCTTCGGCGCGGAGCTCCAGCTGCATGCGAGCCCCGGACGCCCATCCCGAAGGCTCCTCTGCTCGGGGACACCAACCAAACGCTTCTGCATTCTGGATCCTCGTGGACTGGTGGCGATGCCATTGAGTCGCATCGGAATACTTGCGTTCTCTCTAATCCAGGAGCTCGAGCTCATCCAGGAAGCCGGCGACGGTGACCAGCGACGCGAGAATGGGGTCCGCCCGGAGGTTGTAGGCGGCATCGCGCAGGCCCGGCACCACCGGGCCTCCGATCTGCCTCCGATAGCGGCGGTAAGAGACTCCCAGTTCGTGTACTTCTGCTCGAGGACCCGGCTACTCCGACCCGGTGAGACGTGACGTGTGCAGGCAAAAGGGCCACCCGTGATGGGTGGGCCTTTTTCTCAATGACTGCCTAGTTGTGGCGAGCGAGTGCAAGCAAGTCGGGCCGGCAGGAGGTCAAGACCCGCAAAACGCGTTAGCTTCGTACCGCCATGGCGCTGCCCATCTCCGGCGAACGATGACCGCCGAGCCGTTGTCCGACAAGGCCCTTCTCGCCCGCCTCGTCGCCTTCGACACCACCAGCCACAAGAGCAACCGGGAGATCGCCGACTTCATCAGCGACTACCTCGACCGACCCAGCGTGCGCATCACCCGGCACCCGACGGCCGACGGCGCCAAGCTCAACCTGATCCTGGGGGCCGGCCCGGAAGACGGCGACCGCGGTCTGGTCCTCTCCGGCCACATGGACGTGGTGCCGGCCGGATCGGAGGGCTGGGAGTCCGACCCGTTCACCCTGACCCGGCGCGACGGATCCTACGTCGCCCGCGGCGCGGCCGACATGAAGGGCTTCCTCGCCCTCGCGATCAACCGGCTCGCGGCGGCGGACATCCCGCGACTCGGGCACCAGCTCGTGCTGCTCTTCACCCACGACGAGGAGACCGGCACCCAGGGCGCCCGTCGCCTGGTGGACGAGCCGGGCGCGGCTCCTTCGCTCCCGCAGGCCGCCATCATCGGCGAGCCGACCTCGCTCCGGGTCCTGCGCATGCACAAGGGCCACCTGCGGCTCCGGCTCTCGTTCACCGGCGTCCCCGCCCACAGTGGCCTTCCCCACCTCGGCGTGAACGCGGTCGAGGCGGCCGGCCGGGCGAT
>DASRIN010000230.1:0-2880 GCA_035649975.1 Gemmatimonadales bacterium | reverse complement strand
AGACACACCGCGAAGAAAGCTGTCACCGCGTTGAGCAAACTCCGCCGGGGGAGCCGATCAGCCAGAGCCCCGTATGCCGGCACCAGCGCCAACAAAAGCAAGGCCTGGCCCGCGGCGGCGTAGGACTTCACTTCGGCCCCGCCGCCGGAAAGAATGAGTGCCTCGCGAATCGGTTTGATTACGTAATAAGCCCAGAACAGGAGAAACACGTTGCAGGCGAGCAGGAGAGCGGTGCCGGCTTCGCCCGCTTTCACGTCGGTGAACAAACGGAGGGCACGGTCGAGCGGCCCGGCCCGGTGCGCTGCGGGCGAGCCGATTCGGGTACTGGTTGTCATGATCGGGTTACTTCAGCGGGTGGAAGATTGCATTACGACGCGGCGGACCCGATCTCCGGGCCAGGCGTTTCTACCGGGGTCCAACCCAGCTCCATGGTCTTAGTCAGCACCTTACGGCTGGCGTCACGAGGGTGGATGCCCGCGGCTCCCGGATGGTGCCGGTCCCACCAGCGATGGGCTCGCTCCTCGCTCCAGAGATTCCCCGGCACCGCCGCGGCGAGAAGCCGGGACAGCTCGGCGGCCGACTGAGGCCGGTCCTCGGGGACCTTGGCCAGACACGACAGAATGACCCGGTCGAGCTCGGGACCGATCTCGATCTCGCTCCGCTCCGAGGGAGGTACCGGCGAGGCATTGGCGTGCTGATACATGAGTTGAATCGCGTTGGGTGCCTGGAACACCAGTCGCCCGGTCAGCAGCCAGTAACCCACGCAGCCGAGGGTGTAGAGGTCGACCCGGTGATCCGGCGTACGATCACCCCGCACCATCTCGGGGGCAATGTACGCCGGCGTGCCGGTCGTGCTGTCCGGCTCGGTAAGCAGTGTCGCCTCCCGGTCACCCTCGCCCATGGCCTTGACCAGCCCAAAGTCCAGCACCTTCACGAAGTCGACTTCCAGCCCCATGCGACAGGTAAAGATGTTACTCGGCTTGATGTCGCGATGTACCAGGCCACGGGCATGAGCCTCGGCCAGAGAATCGCACGCTTGGCGCAGCAGATGAACCGCGCGCTCGGGCGGCAACGGTCCGAAGCGCTCCACCAGCGTCTCCAGATCGAGTCCGTCCAGCAGCTCCATCACCAGGAAGAAAGTCCCGTCCTGAGAAACCCCGAAGTCATACAGACCGATGGTGTGAGGAGAACGGAGCGACGCGGCCGCCTCGGCCTCACGGCGAAAGCGCTCCACGATGACTCGCGCGGCGGCCGGCGTGCTCGACCCGATGATCTCCGAGCGGATCAGCTTCACGGCCGCCGGCCGGGCAAGCATCTGATGGGTGGCCCGGAATACCTCGCCCATGCCGCCCTTGCCGAGCGGCTCCTCCAGTCGGTAACTGCCCAGCTCGCGCGCGCGCCGGACCTGCTGACCCAGGCTATGGATGATTTTGACGGGAATCACCACCAGAAAAGCACAGATGTAGGTTGGTAGGAAATTCCAGATCAGGTAGAAGGCGTTCAAGGGTACGTCGACGCCACGGAGATGGCTCAGGCCCAGCGCCACTGGTTCGGTCGAGGCAGCCAGGAGCGACGTGACCAGTGTCTTCCTGGGCGTGTTGGGGACGATCGCTGGATAGAAGAGGATCGGAATGCAGACCCAGGAGACCCGGGGACTGATTGGGACCGGACCCCATTGGCTCAGAATCGCAATCAGAAGGCACTGAAGTACCAGATAGCCGGATCCCATGTCCAGGAGCATCGACTTGCCGCTCCAACGACGGGCCAACCAGACCATGAGCAGCGAGCTGGCAAATCCCACCGTAGCAACCATGTTGCCGGGGAAGGGCCAGAGATTGCGCATGAACCCCATCGACCCCAACCAGCCTGCCACCACGTTGTTCAGGAACAGCGTGAGCGCCCACAGCGCAGCGAACACTACCCCGACGATGCCTACTCGCCGGCAAGTCTGGCAATCGACATCACTGGGCAGGCTCTGGCCTGTCGGTGAACTGGCGGAGGTTCGGACCGGCGTGGATGGGCGGCGGCCCAGCAAGCGTCGAGGGCTCATAGGTGCATCAAGTCAAAGGATTCATAACGCTACCATGGTTTTGCGGTCCGGGCCATTGCCTCCTTCCCCATCTCATGGAATAAGCATACGTTCGAATCGGTTCCGCTCTGGCCGGGGCGGAGCCCCTGGGTACATCAAAACACTGCAGAACTCTTCCTTACGGAGTCGCTACGCACCGAGCACTCCTTTGCTCCGTCGCGGCCGGGGCCCTGATGGCTTGTCGGCCCGGTGCGCCTGCGCCGGCACCGGAGCGATGCGGCCCTGCGGTGCCGGCAGATGCCCAGCATCCGATGAGGGCCCGAGCCCGTACCCTGGCGGGCGAATACCAGCTGATCCAGGTCAGAACCCAGCCGGATGCCGGAGCTGTTGCCACCGGGAGGCTGCATTTGGCGCCGCCGGATTCGTTGGCCCGGGTCGGGGCGGTTGGAGGAGCAGCCCGCGACCTGGTGGGCTGGCTGGACCCGACCCAGGGAGACAGCACCTGGCGCCCGGGCGCCAGTTCCCGGGACCCGAAACAGCCGGGTGTGGTCCTGACCGGCGACCACCTCCGCCTGGGCCAGCCCGCCGTAGATTCCCCTGTGGAGCAGCTGGAGATCACCGCCGTGAGTGAGGACGGCTTCTGGGGCTGGTGGCAGGCCGAACCCGGTTGGGAAGTGGCCATCGAGAGCGGAACCAACCGCATCGTGCCTGATCCCGCGGGTTACTTCTGCGCACTGCGAGCACGACCCTGAACCCGTCGAAGGCCAGCGCTGGACTCCTGCTCTACCGTCGGTCCTCTGGCGGACTCGAGTTATTCCTGGCACACCCGGGCGGGCCCTTCTGGAAAGGGC
>DASRIN010000229.1:0-2474 GCA_035649975.1 Gemmatimonadales bacterium | reverse complement strand
CCGTGGAGACGAAGCTGAGCAGCGGCCATTCTGCGGGAGCAACCACGCCCATTACGCCGATCGGCTCCGGCATGGCAAGGGTGACGTTCCGAAATGGGGTGTGGTGCACCGCACCGTCGTACTTGTCGGCCCAGGCGGCGTAGCTGAAGGTGCGCTCCACCGTGAGCGCGACCTCCCGCTTCGCCTCCGCGTCAGTGGAGCCGAACCCGATCAGACGGCGGGCGAACTCGTCGGCACGGGCGGCCAGGTTCTCCGCCAGGTAGTACAGCACCTGAGCCCGCTGATGCGCAGTGACTCGAGCCCAGCCGCTGGCCTTGTGGGCCGCTTCTACCGCATTCCGAATGTCCTTCCGGTTGCCCTGCCCCACTTCGCCCAGCTGCTGACCACGGGCATCGAGTACTGCCATGCTGTACCCGGAGTCGGGGCGCGTCTGTTTGCCCGCAATGTAGAGTTTGGGAGTACGGTCAATGGGGGGCAGGCGGTCAGACGGTCGGTCGGTCAGTCGGTCGGTCGATGCATGCGCCCTGCCTGAATTAGACCCGGCAGTCCTCCGGGCGTTCCGACCTGACCGCCTGACCGCCTGACCGCCTGACCGGCCGGGCGCCCACTTAACGTATTCACGAAGCCCCTCGCGTCCTCCCTCCCGCCCGAACCCGCTCTCGCGGTAGCCGCCGAAGCCGCTCGCCGCATCGAAGACATTGGTGCAGTTGATCCAGACGGTACCGGCCTTGAGCTGTGGCGCGACGTCCAGCGCCAGGTTGATGCTCTCGGTCCAGACGCTGGCGGCCAACCCGTACCTGGTGTTGTTGGCCAGCTGGACCGCCTCCTCAGGAGTGCGGAATGTCATGAGCACTACCACGGGACCGAAGATCTCTACCTGCGCGATGGTGGCTGCCGGGGAGACCTCGGTAAACAGCGTAGGTGGAAAGAACCAGCCTTCGCGCGGGCAGCTCCAGGACGGCTGCCACAGCTTGGCTCCCTCGTCCTCACCCTTCCGGACCAGCCCCTGAATCTTCTCCAGTTGGACCGGGGCAATGATGGCGCCCATGTCCACCGCCTTGTCGAGCGGGTCCCCCACCCGGAGGGTCTCCATGCGCTCCTTGAGCTTGGTAACCAGCCGGTCGGACACTCCCTCCTGTACCAGGATTCGGGAGCCGGCGCAGCAGACCTGGCCCTGGTTGAACCAGATGGCATCCACCACGCCCTCGACTACGCTGTCGAGGTCGGCATCCGAGAAGACCACGAAGGGCGACTTGCCGCCCAGCTCGAGCGACAGCTTCTTGCCGCTGCCGGCGGTGGCACTGCGAATGATCCGGCCCACCTCGGTGGATCCGGTGAATGCGATCTTGTCGACATCCGGGTGGGTAACCAGGGCTTCGCCGGTGCGGCCGTCGCCGGTAATGATGTTGACGACGCCGGGCGGCAGCCCGATCTCCTGGCACAGCTCCGCAAAGCGCAGCGCGGTGAGCGAGGTGAACTCGGCGGGCTTGAGCACCACCGTGTTACCCATGGCGAGCGCCGGCGCGATTTTCCAGGAGAGCATCAGCAGCGGAAAGTTCCAGGGGATGATCTGCCCGATGACGCCGACCGGCTCGCGCCCCGGCAGCTCCCGCTGCATGAGCTGGGCCCAGCCGGCGTGGTGGTAGAAATGGCGCGCCACGAGCGGAATATCGATATCGCGCGATTCGCGAATCGGCTTTCCGTTATCGAGCGTCTCCAACACCGCGAACAGCCGGCTGTGCTTCTGCACCTGGCGGCCCAAGGCGTAGAGGTAGCGAGCCCGGCCATGTCCACCGATGGCCCACCAGTTGGGCTGCGCCTTCCGGGCGGCTTTCACGGCGCGATCGACCTCGGCGGGACTCGCCTGAGTCAGCGCAGCGAGCGGTTTGGCGGTGGCGGGATTGAGCGTCTCGAAGGTCTCACTGCCCGGCTCGGTCCAGCGGCCGCCGATGAAGAGCCCGAAACGCCGCCCGTGGCCCTGGAGCCACTCCAGTGCCGGCCCCGCCGCCTCCGGTGCCGGCCCGTACTCCATCGACTGAAAGATCTCGGGGACCGATGCCATTGGAAATGAGTAAGAGTGAAGAGTAAAGAGTCAAAAGTGAAAACCGTGTCGAGCAAGTATTCACTCTTCACATTTCACTTGTCACTCTCATGTCGCCGGATGCCGGTGGGCGGCGGAGTACCGGCCGGTCACAAAGTGCTCCAGCTGTCGCTCGATGTCGCCGAGCAGGGTGCTCGCGCCCAGCCGGAAGAGATCGGGGCGCAGCCAGCGATCGCCCAGCTCGTCCTTCACCAGCGCCAGCCAGTCGAGAGCCTCACGGGCGGTGCGGATTCCCCCCGCCGCCTTGAGCCCGACCAGGTGTCCGGTGCGCTCCTGATACTCCCGGATCGCACGACTCATGACCAGTCCCACCGGCAGGGTGGCGTTCACGCTCTCCTTCCCGGTGGACGTCTTGACGAAATCCGCGCCGGCC
>DASRIN010000228.1:0-3114 GCA_035649975.1 Gemmatimonadales bacterium | reverse complement strand
AGTGGGACGGGCGCTCGGGCGCCGCGGAGTGAAGCCTGCTAACGAGCCGCCGGGGCCACGAGGCTCCATCATGATCGTGGTGGCAACCGATGCTCCCCTCTCCGATCGGAACCTCCGCCGGCTGGCGGCCCGGGCGCTGATCGGTGTGGCAAGGACCGGCTCCGTGATGGACAACGGTTCTGGTGACTACGTCATCGCATTTTCGGCCAATCCGGAGATGCGCCGGCGCAAAGGCGGCCCAATCGGCAAAACAGCCGAGCTCGGCAATGAGGCTATGTCCGACCTGTTCCAGGCTGCAGCGGAAGCGACTGAGGAGGCGGTGTACAACTCACTGCTGATGGCGACTCCGGTGAGCTCCCGATCCGGCACTGCAGAGGCCCTTCCGCGTCAGGAGGTGCTCGCTATTCTGCGCCGGCACCGGGTCCTCAGCTTGGAAGGCCAACCCCAGCGTTGAGATCTCCGGCCGATCACTTTTCGGCTGTGGCCCGGGCGTACGCCACCCGCCGCCCCGGATACCCCGATGAGCTGTTCGCGTATCTGAGCAGTCTCTGCCCCGGACGGGAGCTGGCGTGGGATTGCGGGGCCGGCAGCGGACAGGCCAGCGTCCCGCTCGCCCGCTGGTTTCGGCGGGTGATCGGCAGTGATCTCAGCCCCGCGATGCTGGCCCTGGCTCCGCAACATCCGACCCTTCATTATGTCTCGGCCACAGCGCAGCGTTGTCCCGTGGGTACGGGAACCGTGGACCTGGTGACGGTGGCTCAGGCCCTTCACTGGTTCGACGTCGAAGCGTTTTATCACGAAGTTGACCGTGTCTTGGTCGCGGGTGGTGTGCTGGCGGTCTGGAGCTATGGCAATCAGGTCGTCGATGAGCCTTCGATCAACCAGGTACTCGCGAGATTTTATCGGGAGACGGTGGGGCCGTTCTGGCCGCCGGAGCGGCGGCATGTGGAATCCGGGTATCGTACCCTTCCGTTCCCCTATCCGGAGCTGAATCCCCCTGGCTTTGCCATGGAGCGGCGCTGGGCTCTCGACGAGCTGCTCGGCTACATCGGAACCTGGTCGGCCACCCAGCACTGTCGTGAGAGCACCGGCTCCGATCCGATCCCAGCCCTGCTGCGGGAACTGAACCCGCTCTGGGGAGATGCCGCCTCGACTCGGCTCATCCGCTGGCCGCTCAGCCTGCGAGTCGGCAGGCGGCTATCCTGACATCCACTCCTTTGCGTGAGACCTCACATATGCGCAGCCCTATTCCCCCGAGCTGGGCGGGTCGCCTGCTTAGCGTCCTTCGAATCGTGGCAGCCTTCATCTTCATGGCCCACGGTACCCAGAAGCTCTTCGCCTGGCCGGTGGACGAGCCACAGGCTACCGTCCCTCTGTTTTCACTTATGGGCCTTGCGGGGGTCCTGGAGACATTCGGCGGACTTCTGCTTGCGCTGGGACTCTTCACCCGACCGGTCGCCTTTGTGTTAGCAGGTGAGATGGCGGTGGCCTACTTCGTCGCGCACGCGCCCCGCGGTGTCTGGCCCATTCTCAATCGAGGCGAGCTGCCGGTCCTGTTCTGTTTCTTGTTCCTCTATCTAGCCGCTGCCGGCGGCGGACCATGGAGTCTCGACGACCGGCGCGCGAGGCAGCGGAGTGGTCTCTAGATAGGACTTCCATTACATTAGACCGGCCCCTTGCCAAATAAGGTATGAAGACACTGGACGAGTTATCCAGCTCTTCGCCCGCGCGAGCCGGTAGTGGAGTGTCCGTGCTCGTGGTCGACGACGAGGACGCTGTGCGGCGCTTCGCCACTCGAGTGCTGGCGCGAGATGGCTATACCGTGATCGAAGCCCAAGACGGCGCCGAAGCCTTGGAGCGGTTCAAGAACGGCAATCCGCCACCGGATATCGTGGTGTCGGACATCGTCATGCCGCGGCTCAACGGGGTCGAGCTCATGCAGGCGATCTCGGTATCCCATCCAGGAATTCCCGTCATTCTGATGTCTGGCTACGCCAGCGAGGCGCTGTCGGCGATGGGCATCGCGACCCCCTGCGGAATCATTAGCAAGCCATTCCCAGCCGAGCGGCTGCTGGCCGAGGTGCACCGCTGCGTGGGGCGGCGGGATGGAGGCTCCAGCGCCGCCTAGCGGATTCACTCCCCGTCCGCAGTAACCAAGAGCGTGTCGATCGCCGAGGCCTTAGGGCCTCGGTTTTTTTGTGCCCTCCAGTGGCGCGGGTATTGCCGATCCTCCGCGCACATAATGAGTTGGCCCTCCGATTGTCGTCCCGTTGAGCAGGCCGCTTCTACGTAATGGCTCGGCTAAGGCTGTCTTGTAACACGGCTTAGCGCCGAGCAGCAGGGCCCCCCCTATAGCCGGCGTGTGCTCCACCCGGCTGGGCGCGAGTCCGACCGAAGGTCGGCAGAAAGCAAGAGTGATGGTGCCGGCCAAACCCGGCGTTTTCTACCAGGAAACAGCTAATGCGCCTTGCCGCTCCCCTCCGGCCCCACACCTTCTTGCTCCTCGGCTTGCTGGGATGCAGTGGAGACCCCTCCGGCTTGAGCACAGGTAACCTGAGGGTGACGGTCTTGGGGCTGCCCGCGGGGACAGCAGCCACCGTGACCGTGAGCGGACCGGATGGCTTCAGCCAATCGGTTACCGCTACCCAGACCTTCAGTCAGATCACCCCTGGCACCTATACAATTACCGCATCGGCGGTCACCGCCAATTCGAGCGCCTACACGCCCACACCCGGCACCCAGACGATCGGCGTCGCTGCCGGCACCGCCGTGGCCAGCGCCACGGTCTCCTACTCCCATGAGGCCGGTGCCCTGACCGTTACCATCAACGGTCTTGGGTCAGCGAGCACCGCAGCGGTGACGGTTACCGGCCCCGGATACAGCCAGGAAGTGCCGGCGAGCACTACGCTGCAGAACTTGACTCCGGGCACCTACACAGTCAGTGCTCGAGATACCACCGCCACGGGAGGAACCCCGCACACGGCCAGCCCCAGCAGCCAATCGGTCGGCGTGCTACCCAACGCGACTGCCAGCGCAAGCGTTACGTATGCGCCACCGGCGGCGGATGGAACCGTCAATCTGCAGATTGCGGGCATGTATTTGACACAAAGCGCG
>DASRIN010000227.1:0-4942 GCA_035649975.1 Gemmatimonadales bacterium | reverse complement strand
GGAAGAGCATAGGCAGATGGACGTGGTCCAAGTGGTCGGCCCGGCGAGTGCCGGGTTGTCCTGGAGGGTGCAGCGGAAAACCGAGAAAGGCCAGGCCCCTCACCCCGTCGAGTGGGGCAGCGGCGGCAGCGCTGGAGGTCATCCTCCCGCCCAGCGATTTACCTCCGGCCACCACCGGCAGCTCGGGCACGATTTCACCGGCCTTCGATACAGCGGCTCGAACCGTGGCCTCGAGTACTGGCGGAGGATCGGGGCGGCGGCGTCCCGCCTCGAGGTAGGGGAACTGATAGCGGAATGTGGCTACACCCTGGGCGGCCAGGGCGGCGGAGACGTTGTCGAGGAATGCGTGATGCATGCCGGCGCCCGCCCCGTGGGCCAGGACGTACAGCAGCCAGGCGTTAGGCGGCCGAAGGAGGAAAGCCGAGACATCGCCGACGGTGCTGCCGATGTGAAGCCGAAGATCGGTCGCTTCAGTCACGGAGTCAGGATCGGGCCCGGATACGGTCCAGTGCGGCCCCGATATCCGGCTGCAGGGTGAGCACCTCACGAAGGGGATCCCGCTTCAGCTTCTGCATCCGCTCAGCCAGGTTGGCGATGGTGAAGCGTCTGATATCCAGCTCCGGGTTCACCTCGCTCCAGCGCAGCGGCGTACTGACTGGGGCACCGGAAAGCGGTCGGACGCTGAACGGAGCGACGATCAGGCGACCTGCTCCATTCTGCAGGTAATCCACATACACCTTACCCTCTCGCCGGGACACCTGACGGGCCAGACTTGTGATTTCGGGAAGCTCGGCGGTGATGATCCGGGCCAGCAGCTCGCCTAAGCTCCGGGCCTGGTCGTGCCGGCACTGACAACCTAATGGGATCAGGATGTGCAGCCCGGTGGAGCCGCTGGTCTTGACCAGATTGGGCAATCCGATCTCGTCGCACAGAGCATGGCAGGCCAGGGCAACAGTGATCACATCGCTGAACGGTGCGCCCTTGGGATCGATGTCCAGCACACACCAATCGGGGTAGCCGATGTTGGCCGTTCTGCTGTGCCAGACGTGGAATGGGATGGTCCCCAGATTTACCAGATACAGCAACGAGTCCTCATCGTCACATATGAAATAATCGATCTCGCGTTTGGCCTGCTCGCTCCACATTCGCTCGGTGCGAATCCAGTCGGGAACGAATCCCGGAGCGTCCATTTGATAGAAGGACTTGCCGGCAATGCCATCGGGATAGCGGGTGAGCACGACCGGCCGATCTTGCAGGTAGGGCAGCATCCAGGGAGTGATGGAGCGATAGAACTCGATCAGGTCGCCCTTGCTGTAGCCGTCCTCGGGCCAGAAAATCTTCTTGAGATTGGTGAAGTCGAACTTCTGCTGTGCCGGCCGAGGGGTCGGTTCGTCCGCGTCGCCACCGCTCTGGGCTGCTGCCTCACCACCTTCCCCAGCTTCCCCAGCGTCCCCGCTGCCAACACACTCCTCCGGTCTTTTGTCATCACGGAACCGGAGAAACACCGGTTGTCGGAGTAGTCCTTCCTCGGTCCACTCGGTGTACTCGACCTCGCAGACCAGATCCGGGGCCACCCAGCCCGCCGAGTTGTCCTGGGGGATCGGTCCCTCGCAGGGCGGCTCACTCACCCGCAGGCGCTCCAGATTCTTGCGCACTTCCACCAGCTGCTTCTCGCTGAATCCACTGCCGGCTCGGCCGGCGAAGGTCAGACGGCCGTCAACATACCAGCCCAGGAGCAGCGCACCAAGGCCGCTCCGCGATCCCTTCGGTGCGGTGAACCCAACGACGACGAAGTCCTCAGTCCGGCGAGTCCGGATCTTGAGCCAGATAGCCGACCGGCCAGGCTTGTAGGGAGCGTCGATTCGCTTGGCGACGATCCCTTCGAGTCCCAGCTTCTGCACCTGCTCGTAGAGAACCTCTCCATCCTGATCGAAGTGATCCAGATAGCGGATGACGCCGGTCTCCGGGACCACACGCCGCAACAGCGCCTTGCGTTCCCCGAGCGGCAGCGGACGGAGATCGAAGCTTTCGAACCCGAGCAAGTCGAAGGCGTAGAAAGTCACCGGATTGTCGACCACGGCGTGCCGGATGTCCAGCGGCCGGCGGAGCTGGGCCCGCTGCTGTAGCCGCTGGAAATTGGGACGTCCGGCTCTATCGGTTGCGACCAGCTCGCCGTCGAGTACCACTCGCTCGAAGGGAAGTGCCTTCAGGGCCTGGATCACTTCGGGAAAACAGGCAGAGAGATCGTTGCCGTTGCGGGACCGGAGCCGAGGCGTTCCATCCTTCGCCGAGAGAGCTCGATAGCCGTCGAGCTTGAGCTCGAACACCCACCCCGCGGCGGTAAACGGCCGATCCCTGGTCTCCGCCAACATGAGCCGAACGGAGCCTACCTCCACCGGCCGTTCGGGAGCATTCAAGGCCCGCAACCTGGATCGAAGCTCATCCACCGCTGTCCGGCCGGCCTTCAGATCCTCCACCGTGAGACCAGAGAGGACAGACTCTTCCGGTGGCGCAGCCTTCTCCGGCGTGGCGTATCCGTCGCGCTCTTTGATCAAGAGCCACTCATTCTGGCCCTTCTTGAGTTTCACCAGGGTCCATTGTCCCCGAAGCTTGAGCCCGTGGAGCTCGAACAGCAGTTTCCCCTTCTCCAGTCCATCGAGCGGGTCACCGATGGGAACCCAGCGACCGCGGTCCCAGACGATCACCGCTCCCGCACCGTAGTTCCCGTCCGGGATGAGTCCCTCGAAGTTGCCGTACTCGAGGGGATGGTCTTCGACCAGTACCGCCAGACGCTTGTCGGCGGGGTCGTAGGAGGGGCCTTTCGGAACCGCCCAGGAACGAAGCACGCCCTCCATCTCCAGGCGGAGATCGTAGTGCAGCCGCCGGGCGGCATGCTTATGGATGATGAACAGACCACCGGGATCACTGCGGCTGCTCTCGCCCAGGGATCCTGCCGGCTCTGGCGTGCGCTCGAGCGAGCGCTTGGCCCGATACGGCGAGAGTGGATCGGATTTGCGGGGCATGGCGGAAAGTTAAGAGACTTACCGCCGGATGCATGAGGCGGCGTCGCGACACCCGTCTAGGCGTCCGGCAAAGCAACTGAGTGTGCTGTAATTAGTTCGCTCGCGTTCTCGTACCGCGCTCCTTGCGGGCTTCTGATTTGCAGCGTATATGGGGCAAATGCCTCCACGCGCAATAGGTACCGCAACCATCTCGTTCGGGCTGGTCTCAGTTCCCGTGTCCCTGTACTCCGCCAGTGAGTCCTCGGCCACGGTGAGCTTCAACATGCTGCATAAGTCCTGCGGCAGCCGGCTGAAGCAGCAGTATGTCTGCTCGAAGGAAGGTGGCATCGTCGAGAAGGACGACATCGCCAAAGGCTACGAGTTTGCCAAGGGCCAGTATGTCACCTTCACGCCGGAAGAGATCAAGGCCCTGGATGAGAAGGCCACCAACTCCATCGATATCGCCGAGTTCGTGCCACTGAACTCGGTCGACCGGATGTACCTGGACAAGGTGTATTACCTTGGCCCCGATAAGGGCGGCGATCGGGCGTACCGGCTGCTGGGCGAAGCGCTCAAGGTGACCGGCCGAGCTGCTGTCGGCCAATACTCCGCTCGAGGCAAGCAGCACCTGGTCCTGGTCCGACCGCTCGACGGTGTTCTGGTGATGGAGCAGCTCCACTATCAGGGTGAGCTCAAGCCCGCGAGTGAAGTGCCCCATCCAGAGACACCGGTTAAGGATGCGGAGCTGGCTCTGGCCCGCCAACTGATCGACCAGTCATCCAGCGAGGAGTTTCGGCCGGAGAATTACCGGGATACGGTGCGAGAGCGGGTGCTGGAGGCGATCCAGCACAAGGTTGAGGGGCAGGAGATCACGGCCGACGCGGCGCCGCCGGAGACCAAGATCATCGACCTGATGGATGCACTGAAGGCAAGCCTGGCCAAGAAGGGGGCGAGCACCGCCGAGATGAAGCCGGCTAAGCGTGCTGCGAGCAAAGAGGAGGAGAGCGACGCCCCGCCCAAGAAGCGGAAGGCCGCCGGCCGATAGGTTCTCCCTAGCGCCCCAAAGTCCTAAATTGTTGGTTCATGGAATCCTTCACCACTCGGGACGTGGCCCGGCTGCTGGGCTGGTCCGAGACTCAGGTGCGAGTCCAGGCGCGGGCAGGGTTCCTTACTCCCCAGCGCGATCCTCAGAATCGGTACCGCTTCTCTTTCCAGGATCTAGTTCTCCTTCGCACTGCCCGGCAACTGGTCCAGGCCCAGGTTCCACCGGGGCGAATCCGCCGTGCGCTGTGCGGGCTCGCTCGCCAGCTCCCCAGCGGACGCGCGCTGAGCGAGATCCGAATCATTGCCGATGGCGAAGCTATCCTGGTGCGTGACGAGGACTGTGCCTGGGATCCGGTGTCGGGCCAGCTGCAGATTGATTTTGCCCTGCCGGAGCTGCCCCCACCCCGTCCCCGCAGCGCCCGTGCTCTTCCTCAGCAGGCTCACTCCGACTTACCGCAGGAAGCATGGGATTGGTTCGATCTCGCGGTCGAGCTGGAGACGACCGATCCGGCAGAGGCATCCCGCGCGTACCTCCAGGCGCTGGCTCACGACCCCGAGCTGGCCGACGCCCATGTGAATCTCGGACGGCTCCTGCAGCTTGCCGGGCAGATCGAGGAGGCGATCGAGCACTACCGGCTCTCCATCCGTGCGGCGAGCAATGACCCCACCGCGGCCTTCAACCTGGGAACAGCCCTGGAGGAGCTGGGTCGCTGGAACGACGCGCTGGCAGCGTACCGCCAGGCCATCGAGGCAGATGGACAATTTGCGGATGCCCACTTCAATCTTGCCCGTCTCTACGAACAGCTCGGCCGGCGCGCGGAGGCGATACGGCATCTGCGGACGTACAAGCGGCTGGTTGAGTAGTCACCAGTCACCAGTCACCAGTCACCAGTCAC
>DASRIN010000226.1:0-3698 GCA_035649975.1 Gemmatimonadales bacterium | reverse complement strand
CCGAGAGCCTTGCCTCAGCGGTACGGGGTCTGTTGGACCGGATGGCCCAGCTTCATTTTGGTAGCAGGGAACCATGACCTTCAAGTCTCCTTTCTGGCAGCCAGTCGCCATCCTGCTGAGCGCGGTGAACCTGGTTGCCGTCGGGTTCGCGGCCTCGACCGCCGAGCCCTGGCACGCCGGGGTTCACGCTGGGCTCGGGCTTGCCTTTGGACTGTGGGCTCAGCGCCTGCGGCAGCTGCGGCCCGGCAAGTACGATCGCGAGGAACGGCTCGATCTGCTGGAGGGCGAAATGACCAGCCTGCGGCAGGAGCTGACCGAGGCCCAGGAGCGGATCGATTTCACCGAGCGGGTGCTGGCGCAGGGCCGGGAGGCACGCCGGGTGGGTCCCGAGCAGTAGCGCCGCAACATCACCGGCTGGTTAGTGATCAAGTCGGCGCCCTGTTAGAGCGACTTCAGGTACTGGACCAGGTCCGCTTTCTGTTCCGCGGTGAGTCCCAGACCCTTCCTCGAATCGTAGAGCTCCACCACATCCTCCAGCGTCGCCGCGACCCCGTTGTGGAAGTACGGCGGGTGCTGCCACACGCCTCGCAGTGGCGCCGTTCGGTACATCTTGGTCGCGCTGCGCGAGGCGTAGCTCGGCGCCCCATTCGGCTCCGGCTCGCTCACCACCTCAGCGGGCGAGTGGAGCCGGGTGTTGGCGTCGGTGAACTGCGGGCCCACGTGACAGGTGGCGCACTGGCCCGGTCCACTGAACACCTGCTCCCCCCGCGCGGCCGCAGCCGGGTCGAAGCTTGCCGCCGGCGGTGCCGGAGCGTTGAGGCTCAGCTGGTACGCCTCCAGCGCGGCGAGCTTGGATGAGATGAGATCGGGCGGATTGTTCACATTCACACCGGTTCGCGGCTCGCTGAAGGAGCCGTGCCCGTGCATCTGGGTCACCCCCACATAACGATTCCAGTAGGCCACATCCCCGCCATCGCCGGTCGCGGTGATGCGATTGATGCCCAGTAGTCCGTATGCCGGAGGAATGACCTGGGGACCGTTCTGCCCATCGAAGTTGAAACGGGGATCGTACTTTCCCGGGCCCCAGGAGTTGTACACCGCCTTCAGGTCGGGAGTGAGGGCAGGGGACAATGCGATGATCGCTCCGGGATCGAGCTCGTGGTTGGGCCAGCCGTCGAGCCGAGCCCCGATCCCCTCGTCAAACGAGTTGTCCACGGTCGAGTGACACAGGGCGCAGGTAATCCCCACCGCGGTTAGGGTGTCTTTGCCGTTCAGGTTCTCGACCGTTCCCTTGAGTCCCACCACCGCATTCAGTTTGAGCAGCGCCACGGTAGTCGCGGGATCGGTCAGGCTGATGCTGCCATCCTGGATGCCCTGAACCACCTCGGCGGGAAGCGCCTGGGCATCGACCTTGAGTCCGACACTCAGGGCGGTGGTGGGATCGACGGCTGCGGTGATGACATCATGGATCCGCAGGGTATCGGTCCAGAAGGACTCGTCGCCGTAGGTGTCGAAACGGAAGATGTCCTTCCCCTGGGCGGCGAGCCCCGGATCCGGTGGCTGGGGACCGGTCGGCTCATCATCGCCGCAGGCCGCCATCAGACCTAATCCGATGCCCAAGAGCATGGCTCCAGCCACCCCAACGCGTCTCGTGTTCATTTGCTTCTCCATCAGGTGAACCAGCGTCGAATATCGGCCCACTGCACCGGGCCGTATGTTGTCCACCTAACATTCAGCCCTCAGTTCTGGCTGATGGAATCCAGGAGGTCTCCCAGCGCCTGGCGATCGATCACGATGAAGCCGCGACGACTGTAGCTGATGAACCCCGCCTTCCTCAGCTGATTGAGCAGGCTGGAGACGACCTCGCGGCGGGCGCCGATCAGCCGGGCCAGCTCCTCCTGAGTGATGTGGTGGGCGATCTGGGTGCCCCGCGTGGTGGTCTCACCCACCTGTGACGCCAGGTCGAGCAGCGTACGGGTGAGCCGGACCATTGCAGGTTCGACCGAGAGACTCTGAAGCCGCTGATAGGTCTGGAGAAGGTGGTCGGTAGCGGCGGTAGCGAAGTCCAGAGCTGCTTGGGGATCCCGCCGCAGCCGGGCGAGCAACAGGTCGAGAGGGATCTCCACCACCTCACTTTCCTCCAGAGCAACCGCCTGCTCGCGGCGCTCATCGACGCACAGGCAGAGTTCGCCGAGGATGTCTCCCGCCTTGTGGATCCTGAGGGTCAGCTACTGCCCGCCCGGGGATACCATGGCCGTCTTGATGAGCCCGCGTCGGATCAGGTAGACGCTGCGCGCGGGCTCGCCCATATGGTACAGAAGCTCACCCGGCTGAACTTGTCGTGCCCGCCGCCGTGCCAGCTCGTCGCAGAGTTTTCCGCGAAGCAGCTCTGACACGGCGACGCACTGCGAATGGTGCGCGAGGCGCTGGCTGACGCGGGCGCCATCTCCTCCCGGCGCCGTAGCGATCACCGAGAGGAGAAGTTCCCCGAGGTCCCCAACTCCGGTCATTTGGCGGCGAGCTGCTTGCCCAGGTTCTCCGCCATCTGCATGTGGGCTTGGAAGGCCGGCGCGACCTTCACCACCAGCGCCCTGAGCTCCTCGTTCTTGATGGCCGGCAGCAGCGTGGCCTTGACCGCGGCGATCACATCCTTGTGGAACTGGATCTCGTGCTGCAGGAAGGCTCGGTCGAACTCGGCGCCGTGCAGGCCGCTCAGGCGGCGAATGAGGACGGCTTGATCCTTTGCGCTCTGGTCACCGGCCGGCGGAGTGGGGGTAACGCTGAGCTTCTTGGCCAGGTCGCGCCCCTGCTGGCGAACCATGGCATGGTCCCGGGCGAGCATGGCGCCGAACTGCCGGACCTCCTTGGAGTGGCCTCGTTCGGAGGCCAGCTTCCCGGTCTCGATGTCGGCGGTATTGGCGTTGTCGAAGATGGCCACGATGGTGGGATCATCCAGGGCAGGCTGCTGGGTCCCTCCGGGCGGGTTGGCGGTTTCCTGAGCAGCCATTGGGTTGGCCTGGAGGACTGCAACGGCAATTCCCAGGGCAAAGGGGAGCGCTGCGAATCTGTGGAGGTAAGTGCTTGGCATACCATTACTCCCATGGTTCTAGGTTAGGGGACCGCTGCCGAGTTCAATGACTCTTGGCATCAGAGACTAAGCGTTGGAAGAGAATTTGTCAAGATAAACCTTGACTTAATTGACAAACCATGACCAGTCGGTCAGCTTTGGGGCAGGAGGTCACTCGTGACGGACTGGATGAGGTCGGAACGAATCCTGGAGACCACCCGGGGGCGGGTGCTGGCATTGCTGCGGGAAGGCGGCAAGACGGCGGACGAGCTCGCCTCGGCCCTGGGGCTTACCGACAACGCGGTCCGAGCCCACCTGGCGACTCTGGAGCGCGATCGGCTGGTCCAGCCCCTGGCCGAGCGGCGAGGGGGAAAGATCGGGAAGCCGGCCACCGTCTACGTCGTCTCTCCCAATGCGGATACGCTCTTTTCCAAGGCCTATATCCCGCTACTCACCACCCTTCTTTCAGCGCTGGGTGACCGACTCTCAGCCACGGAGCTGCAAGCCCTACTGGCCGATGTTGGCCGCCGCCTGGCGGCAGGGGAGACACCCTCGTCCGGCGAACTGGGAGACAGGGTCAGAGCAGCGTCCCAGCTCCTGAACCAACTGGGCGGCGTGAGCGCAGTGGAGG
>DASRIN010000225.1:0-4212 GCA_035649975.1 Gemmatimonadales bacterium | reverse complement strand
CCATCTGCCCCGCTGCCCTGCCTAATACGCCGCCAGCCACCTCGCTGCCTTTACGATATCCGCCGTCTGCGGCAACACGAAATCTTCCAGCTGAGGCGCGTAGGGCAGTGGTACGTCATGGGCGGCCACCCGCTTGATGGGCGCGTCCAGCCACTCAAAGGCCAGATCGTTGATTCGGGCGGCAATCTCCCCCGCTACTCCGCCGGTCACGGTGTCTTCGTGAACGATGAGCACGCGGTTGGTCTTCTTTACCGTCTCTGCGATCGCCTCGTCGTCCATCGGAAGGAGCGAGCGGAGGTCGAGCACTTCCACTGAGAGGCCGTCCTCCTGTTGTAGCTGCTCGGCGGCTTCCAGCGCCTTCCAGACGGTCGCGGCGTAGGTGATGATCGAGAGGTCCCGTCCTTCACGCGCCACCCGTGCCTTCCCGATCGGCACCACGTGGTCGCCCGATGGGAGCTCTTCCTTGATCCGCCGGTAGAGGTACTTGTGCTCGAAGAAGAGCACGCAGTCATCATCCCGGATGGCGGCCTTGAGCAGCCCTTTGGCATCACTCGCCGTGGCAGGATAGACGATCTTGAGCCCGGGGGTGTGCAGAAAGGCCGCTTCTGGATTTTGCGAGTGGAACGGCCCGCCGCGGACATAGCCGCCACTCGGGCCCCGTACGACCATCGGACAGGGAAGAAACGCGCGGTAGCGCGCCGTAGCCACGTAGTTGGTGAGCATGTCGTAGGCGCAGGAGATGAAGTCGATAAACTGCATCTCGCACACCGGCCGCATTCCCATGTGTGCCGCCCCGGCTGCCGCCCCGACGATCGCCGCCTCGGACAGTGGCGTGTCGATCACCCGTTGCTGCCCGAAGCGCGCCTGCAGTCCCTCGGTCACCTTGAACGCGCCGCCATACGCGCCGATGTCCTCTCCCAGGCAGATCACCTCGGGATCCCGCTCCATCTCCTCGAAGAGTCCCTGCCGAATGGCCTCGAGGTAGGTGGTCTCAGCCATCGTGGGTCCCCCAACTGGATGGGCGCTCATGGCGGTCTACCGCGGAGCGCACGCCCTCCCGGAACCAGAGCGTGGTAATCTCGGCCGGATCGGCATAGACACCACGGAGTGCGTCGCGTGGCTCCGGCGCCGCCGACGCCTCGGCCTGGTCAGTCGCCTGATCGACTTCCTCCTGTACTCGGGTATCGATCCGGCTCAGCTCCTCCTGGCTTACGCCGTACTTGGAGGTCAGCTCACGGCTGTAGCGATCGAGCGGATCGTTCTCCCGGGCCCAGCGCTCGATCTCACCGGCGGGGACGTAGGATTGGTTGTCGTGCTCCGCGTGGCCCTTTCGGCGGTAGGTCATTAGCTCCACGAGGGTGACGCCGTCCCCAGCCCGGGCCCGATCGACGGCTTCCTTGGTCGCCTGGTAGGTGGCGACCACGTCATTCCCATCCGCCCGGACTCCCGGCACCCCATATCCGATCGCCTTGTCCTTGAAGCTGGTACAGGCCGTCTGTTTGCTGGTCGGGGTGGAGTACGCGTACCCGTTGTTTTCGACAATGACCACCAGGGGACACCGCTGCACCGCGGCGAAGTTGATCCCCTCATGGAAGGCACCGGTCGAGGTCGCACCGTCTCCCACATACACCAGGCCGACCCGGGACTGACCCCGGAGCTTGAAGGAGAGGGTGACGCCGGCCATTACCGGCACCATGTCGCCCAGATGAGAGATTTGCCCGATGAACCCGCGGACCGTGTCGCCGAAGTGGATGTTGAGCTCGCGCCCTCGGGTTGGCGAATCACCCTTGGCCATGTACTGCCGCAGGATCTCCACTGGAGTAGCCCCCTGCACCAGCATCGAGCCCAGATTCCGGATCAGCGGTGAGAGTACATCGCCCTGGGAGCGGTCCAACGCATACGCCGAGCCCACGGCGTCCGCCTCCTGGCCCAGCGAGCGGAACAGCCCTCCCACCACTTTGGTCTGGCGGTACAGGTTGACCAGACGCTCCTCGAGCGACCGGGTGAGCCGCATGTAGTAGTAGAGCTCGAGCAGCTGTTCGCGGGTGAGACCCGGGAGCTTCGCCGGGTTGGATGCGGGAGGGCTGGTGACAGCCATGTCGTTCCTGTAGGAGGTCGAATGGTCCGGGCAGGAAGATCGACCGCCCAGATGACAGAATCAAGCGGGGGAGAGCGGCAGTGTAGAGAGGAATCCGGGTGCGCGCCGGTGCTTCGTCGCCTGCTCGAAGCCATAGGCGATTCTGATCAGTACCGGCTCGCTCCAGGCTCGTCCAAAGAAGGAGAGATTGACCGGCAGGCCTCGCACAAAGCCCATCGGAACACTGACGCTGGGGTAACCCGCCACGGCCGCCGGGGTGGAGCTGCCGCCAGTGAAATGATCTCCGTTCACGAGGTCGGTGGGCCACGCCGGGTTGCCGGTGGGCGCCACCAGCGCATCCAGCCGATGCCGCGTCATGACGGCATCGATCCCGAGCTCCCGGGACATTCGCCGACAACGCCGGAGCGCCTTCCCATATCCGGCTGAGCTCAGCGGTCCCTTCCGTTGAGCCTGCAGGAACAGCTCCTGGCCGAAGTACGGCATCTCGCGATCGGCGTGCTGCTGATTGAATTCGATGACGTCTTGCAGACTCTTCACCGGTGCACGAGGCCCCAATTCCGACAGATAGCTTGCCAGATCGGCCTTGAACTCGTAGAGCAGCACCTCGAGCTCGGCGTCGTCGTATTCGCCGGCATGCGGAATATCGGCGGGATCGACCAGGATGGCGCCCTCCTGCCGGAGCAGTCGTAGTGCGTCCTCTGCCAGCCGGTCGGTCACGTCGCTGTATCCGAAGAACTTGGCTCGAGCCACCCCGATCCGAGCGTTCCTGAGGCCCTTGGAATCCAGGAACCTGCTGTAATCCCGCTCGACATGTCCGGCCGACGCCGCCGTGGCGTCGTCGCGCGGATCCGCACCGGCCATGGCGCCGAGCAGAATTGCGGCATCTGCCACCGTCCGGCACAGTGGGCCGGCTGTGTCCTGGGTGTGGGAGATCGGAATGATGCCGGCACGGCTCACCAGCCCAACTGTCGGTTTGATTCCGACGATTCCGGTGGCCGAAGCCGGACAGACGATCGAGCCATCGGTCTCGGTGCCCACTGCCACGGCCCCGAGGTTGGCGGAAACCGCCACCGCAGAGCCCGAGCTCGAGCCGCACGGATTGCGGTCCAGTACAAAGGGGTTTTGGCACTGTCCCCCGCGGGCGCTCCAGCCGCTGGTCGAGTGGGTGGAACGGATATTAGCCCACTCACTCATGTTGGCTTTGGCCAGCAGCACGGCACCAGCGGAGCGCAGGCGGGCTGCCACCCCAGAGTCCCGCGGCGCTACCGAACCTTCCAGCGCGAGCGATCCGGCGGTGGTAGTCATCCGATCGGCGGTATCGATGTTGTCCTTCAGGATGACCGGAATACCGTGCAACGGACTGCGGGAGCCCTTGGACTGCCGCTCTCGGTCCAGACTTTCCGCCAGCTGGAGAGCCTCGGGGTTGGTCTCGATGATGCTGCGGAGAGTAGGCCCCTTTCGGTCCAACTCTGCGATGCGTTGGAGGTAATACTCGGTAAGCGCGCGGGAGGAGAGCCGGCCCGCCTGCATCTCGGCCTGAATCGCTGTGATGGTCGCCTCCTCCAACTCGAACGGCCCCAGCCTCGCAATTGCGGTGCGAGAATGGAGCCATTCTGAGGCGGCCAGCTTCCGGGCAACGCCGCTTGCAGCCAGGCTCAGCAGCGCAGCCCGGCCTACAAAGGCACGCCGGTCGAGGGAGGAGCCTATGCCTTCACCGCCACGGGACGGCGACTTTCCGCCCGTTGCGGCTCGGCTTCGATCCGCATCCCGTAGAACGACCGGTGGACAAAGAACAGCGACGCCAGGAAGAACGCGACCGCCAGCACCCGGCTCAGGGTGCTGGAGCCGCCGGCACTGAGATACACACCGAGCTCGACTGCGAGCAGCCCGAACAGCGTGGTGAACTTGATCACCGGGTTCATGGCCACCGATGAGGTGTCCTTGAACGGATCGCCCACGGTATCTCCCACCACCGAGGCGGCGTGCAGCTCTGTGCCTTTCATCTTGAGCTCGGTCTCCACGATCTTCTTGGCGTTGTCCCAGGCGCCGCCGGCGTTGGCCATGAAGATCGCCTGGAACAGCCCGAACATGGCGATCGAGATCAGGTAGCCGAT